>NZ_LZJM01000154.1:0-82320 GCF_001667665.1 Mycobacterium sp. E342 | reverse complement strand
GGCGGGGTCGACGCCCACCGACGCCCAGGACCGCACGGTCGCCAGCGCCGGCAGGCCGAGTTCGTCGCTCGCGATCGTCAGCGCGGCCGCACCGTCGTTGGCGCCGCACGCGTTTCCCGCCGTGATGGAAAACCCCTCGATCTCCGGATGCAACGGCTTGAGTGCGGCCAGCTTCTCCATGGTGGTGTCGCGGCGGGGGTGCTCGTCGACCGCGAACAGCCCGTGCGGCGTCTCGATCGGGACGATCTCCTCTTTGAAGCGGCCCTCGTCGATCGCGGCGATGGCGTTGCGGTGCGAACGCAGCGCCCACGCGTCCATCTCTTCCCGACTCACGCCGGCTTTCACCGCGGCGTTCCAGCCCACGGTGATCGACATGTCGAGGTTCGGCGCCTCCGGACTGTCCGGGTGGGTCGGGGGGAACCAGTCGACCCATTCGCCGTCCACCTGCATCCGTGCCCGTGGGGACGTGGACGCGGAATTCACGCCGCCGGCGATGACAAGCCGGTCCATCCCGGCGCGAACACTCGCCGCCGCACTCTGCACCGCCGCCTGGCCGGCCGCGCAGTGGCGATTGTTGGCCAGGCCGGGCACCTGGGTCAGGCCGGTCGTGATGGCGGCGTGGCGTGCGATCACGCCGCCGCCGTAGAGCCCTTCGCCGAGGATCACGTCGTCGACTTGCGTGGGGTCTAAGTCCTTCGCCGTTTCGGAGACCACGTGGTGCGCGAGGTCGAAGGCACTGGTGTCGCGCAACGTGCCCTTCCGGGCGGTGCCGATGGGGGTGCGCAGGGCGGACACGATGACGGCTTCAGGCACGGTCTTCTCCAGTTCGGCGAGCGCGTGGCGGGCGCTCGACGGCCCCCGCGATACATGAGAACACTATTCTCTCATTCTGAGAGTCAGCGTTGCAAGGAGCGGTGCGGTCGCGGGCAGTCGCAAAATCGCATATACCGGCATCGCAGGCTGCGACTTCGCGTCTGCTCACCAACCGAGGAGGCATCGTCGGAGTGCAGGGAATGATCGCGGTCCCGGGCGGCAACGTGTGGTTCGAGCGGGCCGGCGGCGGCGCGGGTCTTCCCCTGCTGGTGGTTCACGGTGGGCCCGGTCTGCCCCATAGCTACTTGCGTTCGCTGGAACGGTTGGCCGACGAGCGAGAAGTCATCTACTGGGATCAGCTCGGCTGCGGCAAATCCGACCGCCCGTCCAACCGCGAGTTGTGGACCATGCAGCGGTCGGTGGCAGAAATGCACGCCGTGGTGACGGGACTGGGACTCGACCGCTTTCACATCTTCGGCAATTCGTGGGGCGGCATGCTCGCGCAGCAGTACGCGCTCGACGTGCCGTCCACCGCCCGCAGCCTCACCATCTCGAACAGCATCGCGTCCATACCGCGGTTCGCGCAGATGGTGGCCCGGCTCAAGTCCGAGCTGGATCCGGCCACCCAATCGGCCATCGAACGACATGAGGCCGCGGGCACGACGTACACGGCCGAATACCAGGACGCGATCCGCACCTGGAACGAGACCTACCTCTGCCGGCTGCGTCCCTGGCCGCCAGAGCTTTTGGCGGCCTTCGCCGAGATGGGCACCGAGATCTTCGAGACGATGTTCGGACCGAGTGACTTTCGCATCGTCGGGACCATCCGGGAGTGGGACGTGTTCGAGCGGTTGGCCGAAATCCGGCTGCCCACCCTCATCCTGGCCGGCAGGTTCGACGAATGCGTGCCCGAACACATGTGGGACATGCACCAGCGCATTACCGGCTCGCGGTTCGAGCTGTTCGAGTCGACCGCCCACATGCCCTTCATCGAAGAGCCGGGAAAGTTCGACCGCGTGATGCGTGAGTTCCTGCAGTTGCACGACTGACCGCGGGCTGGGAATCGCCCCGGTCAGTCAGTTCTTGCCGGCCGCCAGCTTGGTGACGATCGACCGGAAGTCCTCGGTCGTGAACGACTGTTGTTCGGCCGAGAGGGCATAGTCGAGGCTGGCCAGCACCGCCCGCTCCAGGTGAATGTTGAGCACCCGCTTGGTGCTTTCGACCGCCTGCTGGGGCAGCTCCAAAATCTTCTTGGCACAAGCGATTGCCTCGGCAAGCGGGTCGGACGCCACGTGGTTGGCCAGCCCCAGCTCGACGGCGCGCTGCGCGCTGATGCGGGTGCCGGTCAATGCGAACTCCTTGGCCAGCAGCAGGCTGATGTGCAGCGGCCAGGTCAACGGGCCGCCGTCGGCGGCCACCAACCCCACCTGCACGTGCGGGTCGGCGAGGTAGGCCTCCTCGGCGATGTACACGATGTCGCTCAGCGCCACCAGGCTGCAGCCCAGTCCGACGGCCGGCCCGTTCACTGCGGCCACCACGGGGATTCGGCAGCGCGCCATGCCCAGGACGATCTCGCGCCCGTCCCGGATGGTCTTGGCGCGCAGATCGGCGTCGGCCGACAATTCCTTGAGGTATGAGAAATCGCCGCCGGCCGAAAACGCCCGGCCGGCGCCGGTGATCACCGCGGCGCGAGCCGTCGGGTCGTCGGTCAACCGCTGCCACAGCCGCGCGAGCCCGACGTGCAGGTCGTCGTTGACCGAGTTGAGCGACTCCGGCCGGTTCAAGGTGATGATCCGCAGCGGTCCGTCGGCTTGGACGTCGATTTCGGCAGGCATGTCGTACACGTCAGACTCCTTCTATGGTCGTGACCCGCTTCACCCGGGCTCCGCCCGCGCTCGCGATCACTCCAACAATCCCAAGATGCGTGAAGCGATGATGTTCTTTTGTATCTGTGATGTCCCGCCCATCACGCTCTGCGCGCGGCTGTACAGGTAGGCGCTGAGCAGGTCCGGATCGCCGGTTCCGGTGACCGCCAATGCGGCGTGCCCGACGGACTGTTCGACCCAAGTCATCAGCAGCTTGTCGAGTGACCCTTCAGGCCCGTGCGAGACACCGTCGAGCTGTTCGGACAGCCGCCGCCGCACGTGGTGGGTCAACATCTCCGACTGGACCGCCGCCCACGCGAGCTCTTCGGGAACCGGGCCTCCGGAATGCCGGTTGCGCGCGTAAAGGTTTCGCACCAACTTCCCGTATCGGGCCGCGTAACCGAGCGTGGAGGGTTCGCGCTCGTGCCCGACGACGGTCATGGCGACCGTCCAGCCGTCACCGGGCGCGCCGACCATGCGGTCGGCCGGTATCTTCGCGTCGTCGAAGAACACCTGACCGAACTCGTTGGTCACCCCGTTGATCATCCGAAGCGGGCGCTGTTGCACGCCAGGCTGTTTCATCTCCAGCACGAACGCCGACAGGCCGCGGTGGCGTTTGGCCTCGGGGTCGGTGCGCGCCAGCAACAGGCACCAGTCCGCGACATCGGAGTAACTGGTCCAGATCTTGTGCCCGTTGACCACATAGGTGTCACCCTCGAGGCGAGCGGTGGTGGTCAGCGAGGCCAGATCGGAGCCGGCGCCGGGCTCACTGAAGCCCTGACACCATCGTTCGGTGCCGTTGATGATCCCGGGCAGGAACCGTTGCCGCACTTCGTCGTTGGCGTGCCGCCCGATGCCATAGATCAGGTAGCCCACGCTGGGGCGCGGTGGGGCGCCGGCTCGGGCGAGTTCCTCGTCGACGATGACGTCATACACCGGCGGCAGCTCCCGTCCGCCGTATTCGCGGGGAAACGACAGCCCGAAGAAGCCCTCCCGGTACAGGGCCTGGTGCCATTCCGCCTGGCGGGCCCAGTATTCGTCGCCGGATCCGGCGAACTCCGCGGCGTGCACGGAAAGCCAGGACGACAGCCGCTTCCGGAAGGCGGCTTCCTCCGGTGAGTCACGAAAGTCCAAGGTCGATCTCCTTCGGCGCGACGGGCCACAGCTCGGTCGATATCAGGGCGCGCCGCAGGTAGACGTGCGCCAAGCAGTCCCAGGTGTTGCCGATTCCGCCGTGCACCTGAATGGCCGTCTCGCAGACGGTGCGGGTGGCGCGCGCGCAGTAGGCCTTCGCGACCTGCGCGGCGCGGATTGCCTCGGCGGGGGGCAGTTCGTCGACCGCCCAGGCTGCATGCCGCGATACGCTGATCGAACCTTCAATCAGCGCAAGGCTTTCGGCGAGCAGGTGGGCGATGGCTTGGTAGGAGCCGATCGGCTTGCCGTATTGTTCGCGGATCTTGGCGTAGTCGCAGGCGACGGCGTGCGCCCCCCTGGCGATCCCCACCAGGTCCGCCGTCGTGGCGACCAGTGCGAGCGCCAGCCACTGCGCCGCGACGTCGGCGGACACGTCACCCAGCGCCACCGACGTTCCCGCGATGTTCGCATCCATCCGGGTCAAATCCGCGCCGACCCTCGAGTCCAGCACGTCGGCGGCCAGTACCTTGCCATCGGAGAGGCTCAGCGCCCGCTGGGCGCCACGCGCGTCGATGGCTCGGCCGTCGACCGCGACCGTCGCGCCCGCGCCTGAGGCAACGACGCGGCGGGTCAGGTCGTCGGCGAGCACCGAACCGAGAAACGGTGTGTCGACCAGCCGGCGCCCGAATTCCTCGGCGACGATGGCCACTTCGACACCCGAGGCTCCATCGGAGCGCAACGACCTCCAGCCCGTCCCCGCGATCTGCTTGTCCAGGCGGGCAATCCGGCTCTGGTCGTCGAGGTCCTGGACCGCCGAGGGTCCAAGGTCGTCGGCCAACTTGGCGGCGGCGTCGCGCAGTTGCCGCTGTTCAGCTGTCAGACGTACATCCATAGCGCTCCTTCAGAACTCGGCGCAGCACCTTGCCCGAAGGCAGGCGGGGAATGTCGGGCACGAACACGACACGGCTCAGGTGTTTGTAGGAGGCCAGTCGCTGATCGACCCGGGCGGTGAGCTCGCCGGCGTCAACGGGTGCGCAGGTCGCCACCGCGGCGACCACCGCTTCGCCGTTGATGCCGTCGGGCACGCCGAATACCGCGCAGTCCTTGACGGCCGGATGACCGTGCAGCACCGTCTCGATTTCGGCGGGCGCGACCTGGAAACCGCGCACTTTGATCATCTCTTTGAGTCGGTCGGTGATTCGCAGCCAGCCGCCGGCGTCGAGCCAGCCGACGTCGCCGGTCCGGTACCACCCGTCGTGGATGACCTCGGCGGTCGCTTCGGCCGGCAGGTAACCGGCCATCAGCGACGAAGACCGGGCCTGGATCTCGCCGACCTCGCCCGGACAGGCCGGCTCGCCCGTCTCGAGTGAGACCACCCGCACGTCCACGCCCGGCACCGGACGCCCGACGGCGTCCAGCCGGGCGCCGTCGATCGGATTGCAGGCGATGACAGGCAGTTCCGTGGTTCCGTAAGCCGGGACCCAGCCGACGCCGGTGCGCCGGGTCACCGTCTGCGCAACCTCGGTGCTGACCGGAGTGGCCCCCCACATGATGTAGCGCAGGGAGGACAGGTCATAGGACTCGAGCGCGGGATGCGAGGCGATCGCCAACGCGATGGGCGCGACCGCCATTTCCACTGTGATGCGGTCGGTTTCGATGTGATGCAGCATCCGGTCGACGTCGAATCGGGGGTGCAGCCGGACTGGGGCCCCGGTGCGCAGCGCGGTGAGGATGTTGAGCAGCCCGAGGATGTGCGACGGCGGAGTGGCGACTTGAATCCGGTCGCGCGGCGTCAGTCGCAGCGCCTCGCGCCAGTGCCGCACGGCCTCGTCGAGCGCCGCGTGGGTGTGCCGGACGGCCTTCGGCAGCCCGGTGGTGCCGGAACTGAACACCAGCACCGCGTCGGACCGAGGCGGCGGCGTCCCGTACAACGGCTCCCCGGATGCCACCGGCTCGTCGAGGTGGCGCATCGGCATCGCGGCGGCCAGCACGGGATGGTCCCCCACGGCGTGGGCGGGGTCGGTCAGCGCGAGCGCGTGGTCGACCTCGTCACGCTTCCATGCCGGGCTGAGGAGTACCGCCGTTGCCGCCCTCCTCCAGATGCCCAGCACCGCGGCGACGAATTCCGGCCGGTTCGACGCCATCACCGCGACCCGTTGACCCGGGGCGACACCGCTTTTTGCCAGGGTGGCGGCCCAGCCGTCGGCCAAAGCGTCGAGCTGAGCCGGGCCGAATCGCCGGTCCTCGAACACGACCGCAGCCGGCTCGGTCACGTCCCGTCCTTCCCTGACAGGCCGGGCCGACCTGACATCCGCACAAGCTTGAGAAGATCCTATCGCTCTGTGAGAATAGTATTCTCTATAGTGAAGAATGCAAGTACGGGAGGGTGGTGACGAATGACAGTCACCCGAAGCATCGAGGAGACCCCACGGGTGACTGATCCGTCAAACGGCTCCGGGGCGGGAACGGTGACCATCCACTTGGACCGCAAGAAGGTCTCGGTGCCGCTGGTCCCCGGCGAGACGCTGCTGCAGAGCGCGCGGCGCGCCGGTCTCGAGCCACCGTTCAGTTGCGAGGCGGGTAACTGCGGCACGTGCATGGCCAAGCTCGAAGAGGGCCGCGCGACCATGCGGGTCAACGACGCTCTCGACGACGACGAGGTCGCCGAGGGCTACATTCTGACGTGCCAGGGCGTGCCGGACACGGATTCGGTCACGGTGCGCTACGAGTAGCGGCCCGAAGAGAGGTGGCGGCGATGGCCAAGGGCATCATGTACGTCGAGAGTCGGCCCAGTTCCCCGGACCGCGAGGACGAGTACAACACCTGGTACGACGAGGTACACATACCCGAACTTCTGAGGCTCGACGGAATCGTCGCGGCACGCCGGTTTCGTCCGGTCGACGGGAACGGCCCCTATGTCGCCATCTATGAGCTGGAGGGCGATGACCTGCAGGCCATCTTGGACAACATGATCGCCAATGCCGGGCAGCTGCACATGTCCGATGCGTTGCTGTTGGATCCTGCGCCCGTGCCCCGAGTGCTCAAGACGACTAGCGACCAGAGCCGCTGAATCATGGATGTCGACGACCTGATCCTGGTGAGCATCGACGACCACGTGGTCGAGCCGCCGGACATGTTCCTGCGCCACGTGCCCGCCAAATACCGGGACCAGGCCCCGATCGTCGTTGTCGACGAGAAGGGCGTCGACCAGTGGATGTACCAGGGCAGGCCGCAGGGCGTGAGTGGGCTCAACGCCGTGGTGTCATGGCCCGCCGAGGAATGGGGCCGCGACCCGGCCGGTTTCGCCGAGATGCGTCCCGGCGTCTACGACGTCCATGAACGCGTTCGGGACATGAACCGCAACGGCATCCTCGCGTCGATGTGCTTCCCGACCTTCACCGGCTTCTCCGCGCGTCACCTCAACATGACGCGCGAGGATGTCACTTTGGTGATGGTGTCGGCCTACAACGACTGGCACATCGACGAGTGGGCCGGCTCCTACCCCGATCGCTTCATTCCGATCGCGATCCTGCCGACCTGGAATCCAGAGGCCATGTGCGCCGAGATCCGCCGGGTGGCGGCCAAGGGCTGCCGGGCGGTGACCATGCCGGAATTGCCTCATTTGGAAGGGCTTCCGAGCTACCACGACGACCACTACTGGGGACCGGTCTTCCGCACGCTCTCCGAGCAGAACGTGGTGATGTGCCTGCACATCGGCACCGGGTTCGGCGCGATCAGCATGGCCCCGGACGCGCCGATCGACAACCTGATCATCCTGGCCACCCAGGTCTCGGCGATGTGCGCGCAGGATCTGCTGTGGGGTCCGGCCATGCGCGGCTACCCCGACCTGAAGTTCGCGTTCTCCGAGGGCGGCATCGGCTGGATCCCGTTCTATTTGGACCGCAGCGACCGCCACTACACCAACCAGAAGTGGCTGCGCCGCGACTTCGGCGACAAGCTGCCCAGCGAGGTCTTCCGCGAGCACTCGCTGGCCTGCTACGTCACCGACAAGACGTCGTTGAAGCTCAGGCACGAGATCGGCGTCGACATCATCGCCTGGGAATGCGACTATCCGCACTCGGACTGCTTCTGGCCGGACGCGCCCGAGCGGGTGCTGGCCGAGCTGAACGCCGCCGGTGCCGACGACTCCGACATCAACAAGATCACCTGGGGCAACGCCTGCCGGTTCTTCAGCTGGGATCCGTTCGCGCGGACGCCCCGCGAAACCGCGACCGTGAAAGCATTGCGCGCGAACGCCGTTGACGTGGACGTGTCGATCCGGTCCCGCGCCGAATGGGCGCGGCTCTATCAGGAAAGGCAACTGGCCGGGCTGAGCTAGCGCGGCAAGTCCACGGGCGCTCGACGCCCTGTGTGCAGCCGGCTGCACACAGGGCGGTGGCCTTTTAGGTTCAGGGCAACGGCGCACTTCCGGCGGGAGGCGCAAGCCCCCAGGTCTGAAAAGCCATGGACAACATCGTGTACGTGCCGACGACGAAGATCAGTTCCATCGCGGCGTGCGTGTCGAGCGCGGCGACCAGCCGCTCCCACGTCCCGCCATCTACGCGCCCGTCGGCGAGCATTTCGTCGGTTGCCTGCAGGGTGAGCAGGTCGGCGCCGGAGAACCCCTCGTTACCTTCGGCGAGCCTGGCGATGTCCTCCCCCGGGACACCGCATTCGACCGCCAGTTTGGTGTGCTCACCCCAGAAGAAGGCTGAACGGCCGATGTGGGCGACCCGCAAGATCGCCAACTCACGAAGGCGCGGCGACAACTCGCCGCGCCGCAACAGGAAGCCGTTGAAGGTCAAGAATGCTTGAGCCAGCCCAGGGTGGCGGGCAAGCAGGCCGATGATGTCGAATTTCAGGGGGTCCAGGGCGTGTCCCGAACCGGCGCGGGGCACCTTCTCCCCCGGAATCCCCAGCAGGACAGCGAAAGCCGCATACTCCGCATCGCCCCACTGGTCAGGGGCCAGTGGGGCCAACGTTTGCCGCGGGACGCTTTCGTCGGTCATGTTCTCCGCCCTCCGTTGACGCCGATGACTTGGCCTGTGATGTAGGACGATTCGTCTTGGCAAAGAAATATCGCCGCGTTGGCGATATCCTCCGCGCGGCCGGCCCGACGCACCGGTGTGATGCTTGCGAAGTGCTCCAGGCTCGCGGTAAACCTGCCTTCCGCGATCGCCTTCTCCAGCATCGGCGTGACCACCATGCCGGGCGGGATGGTGTTGACCGTGATGCCCTTCGGGCCCAGTTCCAGAGCAAGACTCTTGGTCAGGCCGATCACACCGGCCTTGGAGCTGACGTAGGCGGCCATCCGCGCCTGACCACCCTGGGCGCTGGATGACGAGATGTTGACGATGCGGCCCCACCGGGCGTCGAGCATGTCCGGCAACACCGCCTGCGTGCAGATGAACGGACCGCGCAGGTTCACCGCCATCACCCGATCCCACTGCTCATCGGTGATCTCGGCGAATTTGCCGAACTGCTCAATTCCGGCGTTGTTCACCAGCATCAGCACCGGGCCGAGTTCGGCCCGCACCTTGGACACTGCGGACTCGACCTGGGCGCGATCGGACACGTCGACGACATGGCCGCTGACGGTGGCACCGTTTTCGGTCAGCCGAGCCACCTGCGCCTCCACCGACTCGGCGGCGATGTCGAAGATCGCGACCTTGGTGCCGCGGGCGGCGAGGGCCTCGGTGATGGCCAAGCCCAGCCCCATGGCGCCGCCCGTCACGATCGCGGTTGTTCCCGAAAATGGCATCCCGCTACTCGAATCGGATGTGTAACCGGGTGAGCCCCCGCAAGATGAACGTGGGCAGATACCGGTAGCGGCGATCGCCGGGAGGGCCGTGCCTCTCCTCGTCGATCCGAATATCGTTAGTGCGGGCAAGGAGCCGCTCGAGACTGACCCGCGCCTCGGTGCGTGCCAGCGGCGCCCCGGGACAGGCGTGCGGGCCGCGGCCGAACGCGACATGGCTGCGCGCGTTTGGGCGGTGGATGTCGAATACATCGGGGTCGGGGAATTTGCGGGGATCGCGATTGAGTGCGGCGTTGACGAGCATCACGGTGGTGCCCGCCGGAAGATCGACGCCGCCCACAGTCACCGGGCACTTGGACAGGCGGAAGTCGCCGCGCACGGGGCTCTCGTAACGCAGCGCCTCCTCGACGAAGTCGGGGATCAGTTCGCGGTTGGCACGCAACTTGCGTTGCAACTGTGGGCTTTCCGCGAGCATCATCACCGCGGCGCTGAGCAGGCGCACCGTCGTTTCTTGCCCGGCCGCGAAGAGATTCGCCGCCACGCGCACCGCGTCGATCACCTCCGGCGTGCTGCCGTCGGGGAAGGTGGCCGCCGCGACTCCGGTCAGCACGTCGCCGCGCGGGTTGCGACGCCTGTCCTCGATGTAGGCGGTGAACTTGTCGTAGAGGTACTCCAGCGGCGAATGACGCATCGTATCGCCCTCGCTGCTGCCGATGGTGCCCGCCTCGCTGAGCAACGCGACGCGGAACTCCTCGTGATCCGACTCGGGCACACCCAGCAAGTCCGCGATGACCAGCATCGCGAACGGCGAGGCGAATTCCCCGATGAATTCACACCGTCCACCGTCGAGCGCGACGTCCAGCTGACGGTCGGCGAGACGCCACATGAATTCTTCGTTTTCCTTGAGCCGCTTGGGGGTGATCATCCGCGACAGCAACGCCCGGTGCGAGGTGTGCGCCGGCGGATCGAAGGTGGGCAACTGGTCGTTGAACGGCAACTCTGCGCGCCGCGTCGCGATCAGCTCGGTGATGTCATCATCGCCACGATCGTCCAGTGCCACGGTGAATCCCGGAAAAGGCCCCGTCACCGAGATGCACGACGAGAACCTTTTGGTGTCGTTGTAGATCGCCACACCCTCGTCATATCCGGTGACCATTACCACGCCGTGGTGCTGCTCGCGGCGCAGCGGGCATTCCTCGCGCATGGCCGCGAGATAGGCGTACGGATCGGCGAGCAACTCGTTGTCGGTGAAGAAGTCCCTTGTGTCGATGTCGTCGGCCTTCACTGCGGCAGTTCCACTCCCTCAAAGCTTTTGAACATCTCCGACTGTGGCGGTGCCATCTGAAGGTAGAGGTCGATGTGGCGAATCCTGTCGTCGTCGGTGAACTCGTATACCGACAGCGAGTTGACGACGCTGTTGAAATCGCCTACTTCGCTGCGTTCCTCGAGTTCGAGGAACACGCGGTGCCCGGACTCGGTGATGTTTTTGAACGAGCACTCCCACTTCGACGATGTGGCCCAGTTGGTGAGGAATTCGACATAGCTTTGCCAGTCCATCACCTCTTTGAAGGCGCCGACTCGTTGGAACGCGTCGACAGCGACCAGTTCCGCCAGCGGCCCCCAACTGCCCACCGAGAAGCCGGGTTCCTTCGCTTCGTCGACCAGACGTTTCGTCACGGCGCAGTACTGCAGCACCGTGCGCGACCGCCCGGTGTGCGACTCGATGACATCCTCGACCTCGAGCAAGGCCTTCACACCGATACCCCGGCTTTCGCCAGGCAACGTTCGAGCGCTTCGACGTACTCCCCGGTGCCATGGAACGGGCCGTGCACTCCGATGGCAACGTCCAAGAACGCGTTGTACTCGTCGTTGACGTGGGTCTCCCAGCGGGTCAATTCCCCCACATCGTTGGTCTCGATGAAACTGTATGAGTAAAAACCCATCTGGACGCCGTCCTTGGTGTGGCCCTCCCAGCGGGTCTTCATGACGACACCGTTCTCGGCCGGCCAGTATTTGAAGTCTGCTGGTTTCCAGTCCGGGAAGGTGAGCGAGTAGGCCTTGGCCTCCATGGTGGAGGCACGCGCGGTGTCCTCGGGGAACTGGCTAAATTTGAACACCTGGTCACCCGTGAAGTACGGCGAGACGTAGATCCCGTCTTCGGCGAACTGCCACGCGTCGGCGAACGCTTCGCCGCTTTGCACCCCCTGGCGCAGGTAGGCGTCGCGGTAGGCCTCGGCCATCCGGCGATGGTGGGCGATGCGCTCTTCGATGTTCATTCGGCTCGCTTCGGGGTTGGGGCGCCGTTGGCCATGTAGCGGTCCACGACCGAGTGGTAGTGGGCGATGACGACTTCCTCTTTGACCAACGACATGTGGTCCAGTCTGTTGTTGCGTAGACCGAGTTGCTGCCGTGGCATCTGCTCGTAATCCTGTTGCAGCGCTTCGAAGTACTTGTAGCAACCGGGTTCGTCGACTTCGGTCAGCGGGACGCTGAAGGCGTCACGGTGCTCCGGCGGCAGGTACATGTAGCTGCTGACGTGCCAGATGCACCGATTCGGATCCCCGTCGGGATGAGGCACCGCCATGATGACGTGACATTCGCCGGCGCGAATTGTCATGAAGTAGTTGGGAAACAACACCCAGCCCTGGTTGTCGCTCATCTGGTCGTCGGTGAGGCCACCGACGTCCAGCCCCATCACGGTCAGGGTGTCGCGGGTGGCCCGTTGGAGCAACTTGCGCGCGGTCACGCCGTCGGGAAACTCGACCGAGCCGTCCGACGCCCGGTATTCGGCGACCAGTTCCTGGAAGCGCGGGATGACCGCGACGGTCGAGGGGAAGGTGTCCGGCAGGTTCAGGATGCCCTCGATCTGCTTCTCGGCACTGGCGCCTTTCACTTCGAACGGGGCGACCGCGACACTGTGGTTCTCGAAGAACCGGTATCGGGCGGTCGTCGGATCGATGACGAGCACACTGAGGAGTTGCGGGTGGATGCCGTTGATGTGGTAGCCCTCTTCGAAGGCATCCATGACGACTTTCCAGTTACACTCCAAGGCTTCTCGAACATCCATCACGGTGACCATGTCGGCGAGATGGTAGGGGGCGAGCAGTTCGATGACATCAGGGCCGAGAAAGTCGCTGAGCGGCTGCGCGTTTGGGTCGGGGTTGAGGAAGATGAATCCGCCGAAGGTGTCGACCGGCACTTCCAGGAGGGAGTTCTCGTTCTTGTCGATCGGGCCGGCGAGGTTCTCCCGCAGCATCCCGCGCAGCCTGCCGTCCAGGTCGTATGACCAAAGATGGTATTGGCAAAGGAAGCCGCGCTTGGCATTCCCGGCGGCGGCGTTGCAAAGGATGTTTCCGCGATGGCGACAGGCGTTGACGAATCCGCGCAGTTTCTCGTCCTTGCCACGGACGATCACGAACGATTGGTTCAGAATCCGGTACTGCTTCCAGTCACCCGCATTCGGAAGCTCGTCGACTCGTCCGGCGATCTGCCACACCCGCATCCAGATGCGCTCGTGCTCGTGCTGGGCGTAGTCGCGCGACGTGTAGCGGTCGGTTGAGATGGACATGTTGAAGGCGTCGAGGTCTGGCCGGTCGATGCCCAGCCCTGCATCCCGCTCCACCCACTGTCCCGGTCGGGTCACCTGGCTCATGCCGATCTCCTCATCGTGGTGACGTCGTACGCGAGCGGAGCCCACCGCCAGTGCGGTGTCCGCTCCATGTGACGGCTGTCACCTTATACAGAGATGCATGAAATATACAATAATGTATTAAAGTGGTGGGCGTCACATAGGTGTGCGTTGCGGCCACGGTCTTGACGTCGGGCGCGCGCGCCGGCACGACGGCCTGGCGATCGGGTAGGCAGAGCAATCAATAGCTCTGCGCACCAAACTATTTCGATGAATCGCAGTGGGTGAGCTGCAATGTGGGAGGATGGGCCGGTGGCGGAACGGTGGACGAGGGAGCGACGCCTCGAGCACACCCGCGGCCTCTTGCTCGACGCCGCGGAGGAGGTCTTCGCGCGCAAGGGCCTCAGCGGTGCAGCGCTGGAGGACATCGCCGATGCGGCCGGGTATACCCGCGGCGCCATCTACTCGCACTTCGGCGCCAAAGAAGAGTTGTTCCTTGCGGTGACTGACCGTCAACGCCAACGGTTCCTCGACGGCTTCGCCGAAATCATTCAGTCCTTCGACCGGCTCGGCGACATCGACATCGACGAACTCGCCGATCGGTGGGCCCAGGCCAGCAGCGATCCGAACCGGGCTGCGCTCAACTACGAACTCACGTTGTTCTTACTGCGGAGCCCGGCGGCGCGCGACCGGCTCGCCGTCCAGCGACTGGAGACCATCCGCTCGCTGGCAGAATTCATCGCCAAAAACGTGGCGAGACTGGGCGCCGTCCTCGCGATGCCGGCCGATGAGCTGGCCCGCGTCATCCTTGCGGTCAATGACGGTGTCACCCTCGGCAGCCACCTCGACGGGGTGAATCTCTATCGCCCCTATCTGCAGCTGGTGGTGTCGGCGGTGGTGCCCACCGGTGACACGTCGTAACTAGAGCTCGGCCAACGCCGGACCCAGTTCTGCGAGTTGGTCGATCCCGGCAGCGAATTCGCCGCCCATGGTTGGCATCAGCGTGACGTGGTCCGCGCCGGCGGCCAAGTGCTCCCGGGCTTTGGCAGCGATGTACGCCGGATCACCATGGGCGACAAGCGCGTTGACCAGCCCGTCGCTCATCTCGTCGATGTCACGGGCCGAGTAGCCCAACTCTGCCAGCCTGGACGCATACGACGGCACGCCGAGCCGGCCCGACACCGCGTCCCGCGCGCTCTGGATGTCGCGGACGACAGACAGCCCGACGACCAGAAGCTTGTCCGGTCCGAGTGTGTGCCGCGCCCGCGCGGTGAACTCCGTCGGCAGACCGGCGGGAAAAGCCCCATCGGCGAGCTCACCCGCCAGCGCGAGCATCTTGGGCCCGTTGGCGGCGACGATGCGGGCATAACCTGCGTCGGGCGCCGGCGGCCAGGTGGCGCTGTTCATCCGGCCGAGGTAGTCGCGCATCGTGGCCAGCGGGCTGCCGAAATCCTGACCGACGCTGACGGCCTGCTCCGGGTAGCCCACCCCGAGTCCGAGCACGATTCGGCCCGGATAGGCCTGCGCCAGTTGGGCGGCCGCGGCATGCATGGTCTGAGCCGGCCGCGCCCAGATGTTGGCGATGCAGGTGCCGAATATCGTTCGCTCGCCGTCGCTCAGCAGCAGGGCGAGTTGCACCAGCGCGTCCTTGCCTACGAGCTCGTTGGTCCACACCGCCCGGTATCCGGCCCGTTCCAGCCGGCCCACCGCCTCCCTTTGCAGCTGGACAGGTGGCGGCCTGGTGAATGAGACCGGCAGGCATACGCCCGCCGGTCCCAACGCTTTCCGGGCGGCGTGGACGACCGAAGCAGCCACGGCGTCGCTCACTCGCCGAAGTAGTGGCCGGCGTCGAGGTCCTCGAGCAGTCCCGGCCCCTCGGGTTGCCAGTCCACCACTTTCTGCGTCAGCGCACTCGACGTCGGATTGTCCAGCGCCGCGAAGAGGGCAAGGAAGCCGAAATGACCGGCTTCTTCCGCGGGAAGGCTGACCGTCGGCACATCCAGGTGGCGGCCGATGACGGCGGCGATCTCGCGGAACCGCACCCCTTCGTCGGCTACACCGTGCAAACGCGTTCCCGGGGGCGCCTTTTCGAGCGCAAGCCGGTAAAGGTGGGCGGCGTCCAGCGTGTGGACCCCGGGCCAGCGGTTGGCCCCGTCACCGATGTATGCGGACTTTCCGGTGCCGCGGGCGGTGCTGATGAGGTGATTCGTGAAGCCGTGGTGGTCGAGGTCGCTGTGCACGATTGGGGACAGCCGGATCACCGAGGACCGCACCCCGCGCTCGGCCAGTGCGATCACCGCGTTCTCCGAGTCGACCCGCGGCCCGCCGGGCAGCGTGTCCTGTTCCGTTCCAGGACCGCCATGCCCCAGCAGCGAGAGAAGCAGGGTGCCCGAGGTGCTGACAAACGGGCGGTCGGAGCCGACGAGCACCTCCCCGATGGCCTGCACGGCGCGCAGGTCCGCCTCGGCGGCGCCCACGAAGTCGTCGAAGTCGTGTTTGAAGGCGAGGTGGATGACGCCGTCGGACGCCGCGGCGGCGGACCGCAAACCATCGAGGTCGTCGAGGTCCCCGCGGTGCACCCTGACGCCCTTCGTCGCCAGTGCGGCGGCAGACTCGTCGGAGCGGGCCAGGCCGGTGACCTGATGCCCGGCTTCCAGGAGTTCGTCGACGACGGCCGAACCGATGTGCCCGCTCGCTCCCGTCACAAAGACATGCATGAAAGTCCCTTTCGCTGTTCCATGTTCGCGAATTCCAGTCAACTGACCCGGCTCACCGGCTGTCCAAGACCCGTTTCATATGACGTGATACCGAATCGACATCACCGCACGTCACTCTGGGCTTGCAGCGCGCAGCGCGGCTGCCGACGCCGTTACACTTCTCGCATGACCGAATCGGTATTGCCCGTGATCGACCTCGATCTGCGGCTGGTCGGATACTTCGTCGTGGTGGCCGAACATCGACACTTCGGCCGGGCCGCGACCGCGTTGCGCGTGGCGCAGCCGTCGCTGAGCCGGCAGATCCGCCGGCTCGAGCAACAACTGGGCGCTCGACTGCTGGATCGCACGCCGCAAGGCAGCAAGCTGACCGAGGCCGGGGAGGTGTTTCTGCCGCGGGCCAAGGCCCTGCTGCGTTCGGCCACGCAAGCCGCCGCGCAGGCCCGGGCCGCCGCCCAGCCGAGCCGAATTGCGATCGGATACACGACCGGGATGATCGTCACCCCCGCGGTACGCGAGATGCGCCGCGAGCACCCCGACGCCGAAGTGCAAGTCTCGCACCTGGATTGGGACCAGGCCCTGGACGCGCTGCTCGGGCATCGGGTGGACGCGGTGGTCACCCGGCTACCGTTCCCGACCGACGGCCTACACGTGACGGTCCTGTACGACGAGCCGCGGGTGCTGGCGATCCCCGTTGACCACCGCCTGGCGGGCCGGGATTTCGTGACACTCGACGACATCGCCGACGAGCCGATGCCCCGCGTGCGCAACTCGGACCCGGCGTGGAGCGCCTATTGGCGAATCGACCCCCGACCCGATGGCCGCCGGGCGCCCGACGGCCCGTTCATCGACGCACTCGAGGACAAGTTCGAACTCATCGCCTCGGGACAGGCCGTGGCCATCACGGCGGGGTTTCACGGCAACAGCCTGCGGCCGGACATCACCACGGTCCCGTTGAAAGGCGTCGACCCTTGCCATGTGGTGCTGGCGACGCGCGCCGGAGACCGCAGCCGGTTGGTGGCGGCGTTCCGCAAGCTCGCCGAGGCACACCTCACGGGACCGCGCGCCTCAGCCCGAGCGTGAAACCAACCTCACGGTCGCGCCCGTGGGCGTGAAACTACGTTCACGCTCGGCGGCGGCCGCGGCTACCCCTCCGGAAGCTCGGGCGGCGGCCGGTAATCGGGCTCGTAGCCCGCGATGCGGATCGGACTGCCGACCAGGCGGAAGTCGCCCGCGGTGATGACGGCCTCGGGGGTGGCTTCGAGCGCCTCGGGCAGCGTCCTGACCGCTGCCGCCGGCACCCCGAGTGGTCGCAGTCGGCCTTCCCATCCGGCGGCGGTGTCGGTCGCCAGCATCGCCGAGACCACCGCCAGCACTTCGTCGCGGCGGGCCACCCGTTCGGCCATCGTCTCGAAGCCGCCGATACCTGCCTCGCTGGCGAAGGATTTCCAGAAGCCGTCGTGCGTGATGAACAGCGCCAGATACCCGTCGGCCGTCGGGAAGAGCTGGGCCGGAACGTAATACGAATGCGCCCCATAGGGGTGACGCTGCGGTTCGACGCCGCCGTTGAGGTACGCCGACGCGTGATAGTTCAGCTGCGACAGCATGACATCGCGCAGCGACACATCGACTTGTCCGCCGGTGCCGGAAATGATCTTGGCCAAAAGTCCTAGGGCCGCGCACATCCCGGTCGAGTTGTCGGCCGAGGAGTAACCCGGCAGGGTTGGCGGGCCGTCTGGGTCACCGGTCAACGCGGCGATCCCGAAACCCGCCTGGACAACGTAGTCGAAGGCCGGATCGTCGCCGCCGTGCAGACCGAACCCGGTGATCGCCACGCAGACGATCCGCTCGTTGTGCCCTCGCAGCTGCTCGTAGGTCAGCCCCAGCCGGCGGATCGCCGACGGCTTGAGATTGACCAGCAGCGCATGGGATTCCGCGGCCAGCTCGCCCAGGTGATGCTGCCCCGCCTCGGAGTTCAGGTCCAGACAGACGCTCGACTTGTTGCGGTTGAGGCTGGCGAAGTAGGTCGCCCCGACCCCGCGCGAGATCTCGCCGCCGCGCGGCTCGATCTTGGTGACCTCGGCGCCGAGGTCGGCGAGCAGCATGGTCGCGTACGGGCCGGCCAGCATGGTGCCGACCTCGAGGATGCGGATTCCGGCGAGCGGCCCTTCAGACGTCAACGCAATTCCGTTGCGAGCGAGGCGATCATCTCGCGGGTTCGACGTTTGGACGCGACCAGCTCGTCGCGGTTGTCACCAATCGGCAGCAGCCGCACCGACAGATCAGTCACGCCGGCATCAGCGAACCGGCGCATCCGGGCCAGGATGGCCTCCGAGTCTCCGGCCGCACAGAGATCGCCGACGTCGCGGGCATCGCCGCGTTCGAGGAGGCGCTGATAGTTGGGCGACACCTCGGCCTCGCCCAGGATGCGGTTGGCCCGCTCCTTGGCCTCGTCGACCTGCGCCGGTGCGCAAAGGCATACCGGGATGCCCGCGACGATCCGCGGTGCGGGGCGTCCGGCGTCCGCGGCGGCCTTGGTGATCTTCGGCGCGATGTGGTCACCGATCGCGCGCTCGTCGGCCATCCACAACACGGTGCCGTCGGCGAGTTCGCCGGCGATCTGCAGCATCACCGGCCCCAGCGCGGCGACCAACACCGGCATCGGGGTGTCGGCCCCGATCGCCAACGGGTTGTGCACCGTGAACGAATCGTTCTCGACGTCAACCGGTCCCGGGCCGGCGATGGCGACGTTGAGCACCTGCAGGTAGTCGCGGGTATACGCGGCCGGCTTGTCATACGGCAGGCCGAGCATGTCCCGGATGATCCAGTGGTGCGACGGCCCCACCCCCAGCGCCAGCCGACCGGCGGACACCGCGTGCGTCGAAAGCGCTTGGCGGGCAAGGGCGATGGGATGTTGGGCCTGCAGCGGCACCACCGCGGTGCCCAGCTCGATGTGTGAGCTGTGCGCGGCCATCAGCGACACCATGGTCAGGCAGTCGAAGTCGTCGGGCACCTGCGGCATCCATGCGGTGTCCAGGCCCACGGATTCGGCCCACTCGATGTCGGCGGCCAGCTTGTTCACCTTACGGGCCATATCGCCGCGCTCGGCGCCGATCATCACTCCGACGCGCACTGTTCCTCTTTTTCTGCAACGGGTTCGGGGGTGCCGGTCAGCGCACGGATTTCGCGCACCAACCCGTCCAGCGGTGTTCCGGTGGGGAATACCGCTGCGGCGCCGGCGGACAGCAGCTTGGGCACATCGGCGTGCGGGATGGTTCCGCCCACCACGACGGCGATGTCCGCGGCGTCGGCGGCCCGCAACGCTTCGATGGTGCGGGCGGTCAGCGCCAGGTGCGCACCGGACAGGATGCTCAGGCCGACGACCGCCACGTCCTCCTGGACGGCGATCGACGCGATGTCCTCGATGCGCTGCCGGATGCCGGTGTAGATCACCTCGAACCCGGCATCGCGCAGCGTGCGGGCGACGATCTTGGCGCCTCGATCGTGACCGTCCAGGCCGGGCTTGGCGACGAGAATCCGGGCGGCCACTAGAACACCACCGGTTGCTGGAACTCGCCCCACACCGCCTTGAGCGCGGAGACCATTTCGCCGACCGTGCAGTACGCGTTGGCGCAGTCGACCAGCTTGTGCATCAGATTGTCGTCCCCTTCGGCAGCACGCGAGAGCGCGGCAAGACTGGATTCGACTGCCGCCGAGTCCCTTTCGGACTTCACCTGAGAGAGTCGCTTGAGCTGGAGATCGCGGCCCTCCGCGTCCAGTTCGTAGGTCACGACGTCCGGTTCCGGCTCTTCGGTCACGAACCTGTTGACCCCGACGACGGGCCGGACGCCGGCCTCGATGTCCTGGTGCACCCGGTAGGCCTCGTCGGCGATCAGGCCCTGCAGGTAGCCGTCCTCGATGGCATGGACCATCCCGCCGTGCCGCTCCAGGTCGCTCATGATCTCGATGATGCGGGCCTCGGTGGCGTCGGTGAGCGCCTCGACGAAGTAGGAGCCGCCGAGCGGGTCCGCGACGCTGGCCACGCCGGTCTCGTGGGCCAGGATCTGCTGGGTGCGTAGCGCCAGTGTCGTGGTTTCCTCGGTGGGCAGGGCGAACGGCTCGTCCCAGGCCGCGGTGAACATCGACTGGACGCCGCCCAGCACCGCGGCCATCGCCTCGTAGGCCACCCGGACTATGTTGTTGTGGGCCTGCGGCGCGTACAGTGACGCACCGCCACAGACGCAACCGAAGCGGAACATCGCCGCCTTGGCCGTGGTCGCCCCGTAGCGCTCGCGCACGATCGTGGCCCAACGGCGCCGCCCCGCACGGTATTTGGCGACCTCCTCGAAGAAATCGCCGTGCGTGTAGAAGAAGAACGAGATCTGCGGTGCGAACTGGTCGATGGTCATCCGGCCGCGTTCCACCACGGTGTCGCAATAGGTCACGCCGTCGGCCAGGGTGAACGCCATCTCCTGCACCGCATTGGCCCCGGCGTCGCGAAAGTGCGCACCCGCCACCGAGATCGCGTTGAAGCGCGGAACCTCGGCCGCGCAGAACTCGATCGTGTCGGCGATCAGCCGCAGCGAGGGCTCCGGCGGCCAAATCCAGGTTCCGCGCGACGCGTACTCCTTGAGGATGTCGTTCTGGATGGTGCCGGTCAGCTTCGCCCGCGGTATCCCCTTTTTCTCGGCCGCGGCGACGTAGAACGCCAGCAGGATCGCCGCCGTCCCGTTGATCGTCATGCTCGTGCTGAGCTTGTCCAACGGGATGCCGTCGAACAGGATCTCAAAGTCGGCCAGGGTATCGACCGCGACGCCGACCCGGCCGACCTCCTCGCCGAACTCGGGGTCATCGGAGTCGTAGCCGCACTGAGTCGGCAAGTCGAGCGCCACCGACAGCCCGGTCCCGCCCTGCTCGAGCAGGTAGCGGTAACGGCGGTTGGACTCCTCGGCGGTGCCGAAGCCCGAATACTGGCGGAACGTCCAGAGCTTGCCGCGGTAGCCGGACGCGAAGTTACCTCGGGTGAAGGGGAACTCCCCGGGTGGCGGCGGTGTCGCCGCGAGATCCCCGGGGCCATAGACCGGCGCAAGCGGAATGCCGGATGGTGTCTGGGCCGCGTTATCCATCGTTGAATAACGTACTTGCAAAAAAAGAGAATGCCAATACCGCATAGCTGACCAGGCGAAACACGCCCGCGTCGGCCCCTTTCTCGCCCCGATCGGCTACGCCCGGCAGAGGATTTCGCCGTGCGGGACGGCGATCCAGCCGTCCGGCGCGGCCGCCCAGGCGCGCCACGCCGCGGAGATCTCCTCGAGTTGCGCCGCCGTGGCCAGCCCCGAATCCAGCAGGTCGCGCGCGACCCGCGAGTGCAGGATTCGGTCGGCCCACATGTCGCCCCACCATTCGCGGGCCTCCGGCGTCGCGTAGCACCACACGCTGCCCGTGGGGGTGACGTCGGCGAAACCGGCCTGCTGGGCCCAGGACAGCAACCGCCGCCCCGCATCGGGTTCGCCGCGGTTGGCGCGAGCGGCCCGCCGGTAGAGCTCGCGCCACAGATCCAGCGCCGGCGACTCCGGGAACCAGATGAAGCCGGCATAGTCGGCGTCGCGGGCCGCCACGACGCCCCCCGGTGCGCACACCCGCCTCATCTCACGCAGGGCGCCCACCGGGTTGGCGACGTGCTGGAGCACCTGGTGCGCGTGCACGACACCGAATGCGCCGTCGGGAAAGTCGAGCCGGTGCACGTCGGCGGTGGCGAACGAGACGTTCGCAAGCCCACGCTGCTCGGCCTCCGCGCGGGCCACGCCGAGCACGTCGGCCGACCGGTCGACGGCGGTTACCGGCCCCGGTGCGACCCGGGCGGCGAGGTCGGCGGTGATCGTCCCGGGTCCGCAACCGATGTCAAGGAGCGACATTCCGGACTTCAGGTGGGGCAACAGGTATGCCGCGGAATCGTCCGCGGTGCGTCGCCGGTGACTCCGGAGCACCGACTCGTGGTGTCCGTGCGTGTAGGCGGCCCCGGGTTCGTCGGTCATGCCCGAAGCCTACCGACTCGCTCATATTTTGAAACTATTGTCTCGCTATATGAGACGCTAATCGACCGGCACGTTCAGGATCGGCCGGTCGACCGCGGCGCCGGGGCCGTCGAAATGCCACCACTCCCCGGAGTACGGGGCCAGGCCGCCGTACTTCATCGCGTCCCGCAGCGCCGCACGATTGGCCTGCGCGTCGGCGCTGACGCCCTGGGTTGCGAAAGCGGTTGCACGCGGGGAGAAGTCGTCGAAGTCGGTCCCCATGTCGGCCAGGCAGAGGCCGTCGGCATGCTGGCCGGACGCGCACGGCTGCTGCGTCGTTGTGAACGTCACGTCCACCGAGCGCCCCGATTCGTGGCTGTGCGCATACTGGCCGGGGCGCGCGACCCACGCCGGATTCGGGACGACGTTGAACATCTTGACCTGCGCATCGTGCGGCCGGTAGCAGTCCCAGAACACCAGGAGGTGCCCCTGCGGGCGCAGCGCGGTCGCGGCCGCCGCCAGCCCCGAAGCCATCGATTGATGCACGAGGCATCGGGCGTCGGAGGGGTACAGCTGCGTGTGCGTGAAGTTGTTGGTCGTCGCGTAACGCAGGTCGATGATGGCGTCGGGGACGACGCTGCGGACGTCGACGAACCCGGCCGCGCGCGCCGCATCGCTCACCGGCGGGACATCGGGGCCGGCCTGGGCGCTCCCGGCCCCGCAGACCGCGACCAGACCCGCGACGGCCGCAGGCGCAAGGAGCCGGGGCAAGACACGCATCCGGCCATTGTCGCGGTTGGCGCCCGTGACTTGCGTTATCTGCTACGCGATGTCGCCCTCGACATAGCGCTGCAGGTTCGGCGCCATCGCCGCCACCACCTGGTCGTCGGGCATCGAGGCGATCGGCTCGATCTTCCAGACGTAGCGCAACAACGCGAAGCCGATCAGCTGGGTGGCGATCAGCCCGCTGCGCCGCAGTCGTTCGTCCTCGCCGGCACCCAGGGTGGAACCGCCGATCAGGCCGCGCTCCACGATCAACCGCAGCTTCTCGCGGGTCTTGTCCTCGTGGGCGGCGGTCAGCACCACTGCGCGCAGGATCGGACCGACCTCCTCATCGGTCCAGGTGTCCAGCACCGTGCGGATCAATTGCCGACCCAGGTCGGCCTTGGGCGTCGCCCAGGTCGCCGCCACCGCGTCGAGCCACTTCTGCGGTGGCGTGGTCGCGGCGTCGAGCAGGCCCTCCTTGGAGCCGAAGTAGTGGTAAATCAGTGCCGGATCCACGTCCGCGGCCCGGGCGACGGCACGAATGGCCGTGCCGGCCCAGCCATATTCGGCGAATTCGTCACGAGCGGCGGCCAGGATGCGTGCCGCCAGCACGCCGCGCTCGTCGCGCGGACCGGGGGTGATCGGTCGCTTCGGCACCGCCCCACCATACCTGAAGTCTCATCTTGCGTTGAAACTAGTTTCAACGTAGCGTGAATTTGTGACGACGCTCAACGGCCCCCAAACCACGGGCCGCGAATACCGGAACCTCAGTGAGCCGCAGTACGTGGTGTGCACCGACATCAACACCGCGATCAGGATGCGCGACGGCACAACGCTTTTGGCCGATGTTCACCGGCCGGACGCCGAAGGCCGCTTCCCCGCACTGCTGGCCGCCTCGCCGTATCCACGGCAGATGCAGGACCTGGGCGCACCGGCGGGGTTCATCGAGGCCGGCAGGACGGACTTCTGGGTCCCGCGCGGCTACGTGCACGTCATCGCCAACCTGCGCGGTACCTGCGGCTCCGAGGGCACTTTCAACTTCTTCGACGCGCAGGAGCGCCGCGATGTGCACGACCTCGTCGAGTGGGCCGCGGCCCAGCCGTGGTGCGACGGCAACGTCGGCATGATCGGCATCAGCTACTTCGCGATGACCCAACTCGAGGCGGCCGTCGAACGGCCGCCACACCTAAAAGCGATCTTTCCCCTTGCCGTGACGAGCGACCTCTACGAGGGCGCCAACCACCACGGGCTGCTGAGTTCGTCATTCATCACCCCGTTTCTCGCGATGATGGGCCTGACCTCCGACCGCAGCGACAAGCTGTGGCGCAGCAGGCCGATCGGTTTGGCGCGGCGCGTACTGAACAGTCCGGGCGTGCACAAGAGATTCGAGACCATGAACGGCGAGGCGGCGGTCACCATGCTGCGCCAGCTGCTCAGGCTGCCACACGATCCACACCCGTGGGACGAACTATGGCAGGAGGCGGCGGTCAAGCACCCGACGCGCGACGAGTGGTGGGAGGAGCGAAACCTGTTGCCGTTGCTCGAGAAGATCGACATCCCGGTCTACCTGGGGTGTGATTGGCAAAACGTGCCGTTGCACCTGCCCTCGACGTTCGCCACCTGGAACGCGCTGTCGCACAACGCACACGTGCGCATCGGCATGCTTGGCGAGTTCGGGCTGACCTGGCCGTGGGAGAGCATGCACACCGAGGCGCTGGCCTGGTACGACCATTGGCTGAAGGGCCGCGACACCGGCATCGCCGAGGGGGCGCCGATCCGCTACTTCCTGCCCGGCGCCGACGAGTGGCGAACCGCCGACTGCTGGCCGCCGTCAACGGCCCCGCATCGCGAGCTGGCCCTGCGCGCCGACGGCGCGCTGGATGCCGAAGAGGGCGAGCCCGGCGGTCGCGAATTCATGGTGCTCGGCTCCGGTTTGGGCCGCGTCAAAGCCAGCCCGCTCGACCCGCCGTCGATCCTGACCTGGACCAGCGCACCACTGGACCAGGACGTCGATGTGGTCGGGGATATCGAGCTGCGGCTGATTGCGTCAGCGACGGCGATCGACACCGCCTGGATGGCGATGCTGCACGACGTGGCCCCCGACGAGGAGACGACCGCCGTGACCGCGGGCTGGTTGCGTGCCAGCTTGCGGGAGGTCGACGAAGCGGCCAGCCGCCCCGGCGCGCCGGCGCTGCCCTGCCGCCACCCGCGAGCGGTACCGCTGGGAGAAGACGTCGAATATCGAATCCCGTTGGTTCCCAATGCTCGCCGGTTCAGGGCGGGCCACCGCATTCGCCTGACCATCACCAGTGACGACCAGGCCCCGTCGACACCGGCGATCATGAACTTCCGGCACGCCAGCGTCGGCACCTCGAGCCTGAACACGGTGCGCTCGTCGTCGCGGCTACTGCTGCCGGTGCTCGGGTAGCCGTCGCCGCAAAGATGAATCGTCAGTCCACCGGGGTGAATTCGATGTGCAGGTCGGTAAGCCCGCGCAGCAGGAAGGTGGACTCGTAGCGATATTGACGATGGCCGGGTGGGCCGTGTTTGGCCTCGCTGATCAATATGTCGCGTGCCCGGTCCAGAAGGCGGTTGATGGTGATCTGTCCTTCCACCCGCGCGAGCGGGGCGCCCGCACAGGTGTGGATGCCGCGCCCGAAGGCGATGTGCTCGCGAACGTTCTTGCGGTCCACCCGGAATTCGTTGGGATTCTCGAACTTTCGCGGATCGCGGTTCGCCGCTCCCAGGCACAGCATGATCACCGTGCCGGCCTGGATGTGCACCCCGCCCAACGTGGTCGTCTTGCGCGCGAGCCGGAAGTCGACCTTGGTGGGACTCTGCATGCGCAGCGCCTCTTCGATGAACGGGCCAATGAGGTCGCGGTCGGCGCGCAGGCGCTCCTGTAGCTCGGGTTGATCACCGAGGACCTGGACTGCCGAGCTCAGCAGCTTGGTCACGGTCTCCTGCCCGGCCGCGAACAAGAAGGTGGCCGGCCGGACCACCTCCAGCAGGGGCGGGGTCGAACCGTCGGGATAGGTCGCGGTGGCCAGGCCGGTGAGCACGTCCTCGCGCGGCCGCTCTCGCCGCTCGGCGATGTAGCCGCTGAAGAGGTGATCGAGGTACTGCAACGGGTTACTGCCCACCGGTTCGTGGTCGAGGGCACCCACCCTGGCGCCCGGGGCGTTGCCGGCCCCGAGGTTGCGGCGGATCTCGGGGCGATCCTCGTCCGGGACCCCGAGCAGGTCGGCGATCGCCAGCGTGGCGAACGGTTTGCCGTAATCGGCGAGGAATTCGCAACGACCGCCGGCGAGGAATTCGTCGAACTGCCGGTCGGCCAATTGCCAGATGTAGTCCCTGTTTTCCTGCAACCGGCGCGGCGTCAGGAGCCGGCCCAGCAGAGAACGCGCCTTGTCGTGTTCGGGCGGATCCATGACGACCATGTGCTCGAAGATCGGGAATTCGTGGCGATGCGCTTCGATCTGCTCGCTGATGTCGTCGCCTTCCGGTGTAAACGGTAGCGGCGGGAAGGGACCGCCGATCGCGTTGACCGCGGAGAACGAATCGACGTCTTTGAAGGCGGCTTGGACTTCGTGGTAACCGGTGACCGCCACCACACCGTAGTGCGGCTCGCGGAATACCGGTCCCTGCTCGCGCAGGTAATCCCAGTACGAATAGGGGTCCTGGGCGATGTCGGCGTCGGTGAAGTAGTCGACGTCGGCGAGATGGGTCATGAGTCCAAATCCTTTCCCGGCATGCGGAAGTTCAAGCGCGGCGCATCAGGCAGATGTCTCTTGCGTGACCGCTGATGGCCTGACGCGGACAGGCGGCCACTGCGGCTTCCACGGCGGGCCCCAAGGACTCGTCGGGTTCCTCGTCGCAGGTTGCGATGTCCTCACCCAGATCGAAGACGTCGGGGGCGATCTCGACGCATAGGGCATGCGCCTCACACAGCCGGGGATCCACCCGGACACGCAGCCGAGCGGTCGCCGCCGGCGTACTGCCGCCGGTGGCACCGGCCTTCGCCGTGATCTGCACTGCGCCTCCCGCGTGGCTACCGCGTAGCAATTTGGTCGATCGACCAAATTGTTAGGATGCGGTATGACTACCACGCGCCGCACGGACCGGTCAAGCAGGCCGGGGGCCCCGAGCCCCACGGCGAATCGGCGGAAGAAGGGGAACGACGATGCCGGCGCGCGCGGCAAGCTGATCGAGGCCACCGCTCGCATCATGCGCGCCGAGGGCTACGCCGCGGCCACGTCACGTCGCGTCGCCGCCGAGGCGGGCGTCCGGCAGGCCCTGGTTTATTACTACTTTCCGACAATGGACGACCTGTTCGTGGAGGTGCTGCGCGCCGGCGCGGAGGCGGCCCTGACACGCATGCGCGGCCTGTTGGGCGAAGACGATCCCCTGGCGGCGCTCTGGCACTTCAACAGCGAGCCCGCCTCGACCGTACTCAATGCCGAATTCATGGCGCTAGCCAATCACCGCAAGGCAATTGGCGCCGAGCTCAAGGCGTATGCCGAGCGCGTCCGCGACATCGAGACGGCCGCTGTCACGATGGTGCTCCGCGCCAACGGCATCGACCTCGAGGAATACCCCCCGGTGGCGATTTCGATGCTCATTGCACAGACGGCACGCAGTCTGTGCAATGAGAACGCCGTCGGCGTCACCCAGGGGCATGAAGAGTTACGCGCATTCGTCCAACGCCAGCTGAGCCGGCTGAAGGCGCCCACCGCGACGCCGCCCCGCCGCGCCTAGCACCGGGTGCGCCGCGGCACCGATGCCGCGTTTGGACGGCTCCCGCACGCTGGCCCATCGGAGGCTTCCGCCAGACCCCTGTTGACAGTGCCGCGAATTGCTGCCAGGCTTCCTGATCGATCGACCAAATTTTATGCCGGAGCGTGCAACTACCCGGCCTCTGCGAACAGTGAGGTGCAATCGTGGGCGGACGAGTCGAGGGCAAGGTTGCGTTCATCACCGGCGCGGCCCGCGGGCAGGGGCGCAGTCACGCCGTGCGCCTGGCGCAGGAAGGCGCCGACATCATCGCGGTCGACATCTGCAAACCGATCAGCAGCAGCAGCGAGATTCCGCCCTCGACGCCGGACGACCTGGCCGAGACTGCCGACCTGATCAAGGGCCTCGATCGACGCGTCGTGACCGCCGAGGTCGATGTGCGCGACTACGACGCCCTCAAAGCGGCGGTGGACGGCGGTGTCGGGCAGCTGGGCCGGTTGGACATCATCTGCGCGAACGCCGGTATCGGCAACGGCGGGCAGACCCTCGACAAGACCAGCGAAGACGACTGGCGCGACATGATCGACGTCAACCTCTCCGGGGTTTGGAAGACGGTCAAAGCGGGGGTCCCACACCTCATCTCGCAAGGCCAGGGCGGATCGATCATCCTCACCAGCTCGGTCGGCGGGCTCAAGGCATACCCGCACACCGGGCACTACATCGCCGCCAAGCATGGCGTCGTCGGCCTGATGCGGACCTTCGCCATCGAACTCGGCCAGCACTTCATCCGCGTCAACTCCGTCCACCCCACCAACGTGAACACGCCGATGTTCATGAACGAGGGAACGATGAAGCTGTTTCGGCCCGACCTGCAGAACCCCGGGCCCGAAGACCTCAAGGTCGCCGCGCAGTTCATGCACGTGCTGCCGATCGGGTGGGTGGAGCCCGTGGACATCAGCAACGCGGTGCTGTTCCTGGCATCGGATGAATCCCGTTACATCACCGGTCTTCCCGTCACCGTCGATGCCGGAAGCATGCTCAAATAGGACCGCGCGCCGATAGGCGACGGTCACTTGCCCGACATCCCGATACGGATGTTCTTGGCTTGCAGGAATTCGTATAGCCCGTCGGGCCCACCGCTGCGGCCGAACCCGCTGGTCTTGTAACCGCCGTACGGCCCCTGCGGCTCGATGTCGCTGTGGGAGTTGACCCAAACCGATCCGGCTTCAAGCCGTCGGGCAACACGGTGTGCGCGTTGCAAATCGCTCGTCTGCACGAACGCGTTGAGTCCGAAGGCGGTGTCATTGGCCAGTTCGACGGCCTCGTCCTCGTCGCGGAATCTGGCCACCGACACCACTGGGCCGAACGTTTCCTGTTGAGCCAACGCGGCACCGCGGTGGACGTCGGCGAACACGGTCGGCTCGATGTAAAAGCCGTCATCGAAGTCGCCGGCGATTTGGCGCCCGCCCAGAATGAGTTCTCCGCTCCCCGAACTGATCGTGTCCTCGATGGCGGCGACTATCCGCTCGCCGGCCACACGACTGATGACCGGTCCGAACAACACGTCGGGTCGCAGTGGGTCGCCGACCGGCGCAGACCGTAGGATGCCGAGGAATCGCTCTATGAAGGAGTCGAAGATGCTGTCCTGGACCAGGATCCGGCTGGCGCAGGCGCAGCTTTGACCGGACTGCGTCAGCGGTCCCTGAAAAGCCGCCAAGGTAGCGGCGGCATCGAGGTCGGCGTCGCAGAAGACGAGATTGGCGGACTTCCCGCCGAGTTCGGCTACCACCGGCGTCAGATTGCCGGCCGCGGTGCGCAGCACCTGGCGGGCCGTGGCCTGACCGCCGGTGAAGTGGACCTTGCCGATTCCGGGATGGGCGACCAGCGCCTGCCCACCATGGGCCTCGGCGGGCAGCACATTGACCAGCCCCGGCGGAAGCCCCGCCTGTAGGCACAACTCGCCAAACCGCAGCGGAGCAAGTGGGGCCAGTTCGGAGGGTTTGACGATGACGGCGTTACCGGCGGCCAAGGCCGGGGCGACCGCCAGCCCGATCACCACCAGCGGGCCGTTCCATGGTGTGATCACGCCGACTACGCCGTAGGGTTCGCGTTCGACGATGTTGACGTCGAAGCTTCCGCTGACGGGGGTACTGAGGCCGTGGAGCTTGTCAACGTAGCCGGCGTAGTAGCGCAGGAAACGCTCGGTGAGCAGCGAATTGCCCGCCATGGCGATCGGCACGCCGTAGTCACAGGCGTTGATGCGCGCCAATTCGTCCGCGTGCTGGGCCACCAAGTCAGCCAGACCCATCAGAAGATCACGACGCTTATCCACCGAGTAGCTCAGCCATCGTCGCTGCGCGCCACGGGCGACAGCCATCGCGTGGTCGAACTCGTCAGGGCCTGCCAGTTCGATGGTCGCGTTCGGTCGGCCATTCCCGGGATAGACGTGCTGATGGGTACCGCCCGATGCCCCGGTCACCCGTTCCTCTCCGATGAGCAACGCGCCGGAAGGCAACCCGGCGGGATCGCTGATGGTTTGGGTGACTTCAGCCATCGACGGCCTTTCCGTAGTCCGGGTGCGAGCCGATCACCGCGTCAGCGGTGCGTTGGAGCCGGTCTCGTCGAGGACCCGTTGCTTCTGCTCGGCGATGACCTGGTTGAGATAAGAGGCTTTCGGCCACCCGTAGTAGGCGGCGAAATGCAGTGCAAACTCGCCCATTTCGTCGAAGGAGACGTCACCGCTCTTCAATGCGGCGTACACGTGGGACATGATCGGATACTGGGCATCCTGGAATCCCACGCAGGCCAGCGTGATCAGGCGGCGTTCCTTCATCCCCAGGCCGGGTCGCAGCCACATCTCCCCGAACACGAAGTTGAGGATGCCCGCGCCCGAATACGGGTTATCCCGCGCCGGCGCGAACGGCAGGCAGTTGATCTCCCGGAACGCGGCCTCCCCGCCGGCCAGTCGTGCCTCGGGATCGCTCGCTGTGGACAGCGGCAATAACGGAGGCGGCGGCGGACCGGCAGCGCCACGCTCCTGCGATATGCGCTCCCACTGCGCGTCCACGACCATGTTGAACTGCGAAGCTTTCGGCCATCCGGCATAAACCGCGAAATGCAGTACCGCCTCGCGTATTTCGGTGATCGCAATATCACCGCTGTTCAGGGCGGCATAGACGTGCTGCTCGAGGGCCGGCGTGGCATCGGCGCCGGCCACACAGGCCAGCGTGACAAACCGGCGGTCGCGCCGACTCAGGCCCGGGCGGGTCCACACCTCGGCGAACACGAAATCGATCAGTCCGTTGGTCACCACCGGGCTGGTGTCCGCGGGCGGGCCGACGGTCATCACTTCGGCGAAGGCCCGCAGGCCACGTTCGCGCCTCTGGCTCCGGCTGCTCATTATCTGATGGTTACCCCGGCGTCGACGGTGAACTGCAGCCCCGTCACGTGACGGGCCTCGTCGGAGATCAGGAACAGGACCGCGTTGCTGACGTCGATCGCCTCCGTCATGAGGACCGGCAGCGCGTTCATGAAGATGGGGCCCAAGTCGGGGCGTTTCTCGACGATGAGTTCGTGCATCGAGGGTGGCGCCATGCCGGTGGGTACCCCGGTGGGATGAACGGTGTTGACCCGAACGTTCTGCGCGGCAAGCTCATTGGCCAGGGCCAGGCTCATCCCGACGATGCCGTGCTTGGCGGCCGTGTAGGGCGTGTGCAGCGGGGTGCCCTTGATGCCGGCCGCCGAACTGATGTTGACGAGGCTGCCGCCGCCGGCGGCCAGCAGGTGAGGCAGCGCCGCCGCGCACGTGTTCCAGGCGCCGATCAGGTTGACGTCCACCACCAGCCGCCACTGTTCGGGCGTGGTGGTGTCCCAGGTGCCCACGGTCAATACCCCGGCATTGGCCACCGCTGCGTCCAGTCCGCCGAGCTCCGCGGCACCCTCGTCGACCGCTGTCTTCAGCGCCCGCGCGTCTCGCACGTCGCAGACCTTCTCGACGACCGACCCCCCGTGCTGCGCGACGAGTTCCGCCGTTTGGCGCAGATCATCCTCGGTGGCCAACAGGTACTCCAAACCGTCGGGGGTCGCGCAGATGTCGATCAACAGACAATCCGCGCCCTCTTCGGCCAGCCGCACCGCATGGCTGCGGCCCATGCCACGCGCCGCGCCGGTGATCACGACCCGTTTGCCCGCCACCCGACCCGCCGCCCGTCGTTGCGTCACAGCGGTCACAGCTTGTTGCAGAAGCCGGCGTCCACGGGGAAGGTCACCCCGGTGACGTACTTGGCTTCGTCGGAGACCAGGTAGGCGATGGCCGCGCTGATGTCTTTGGGTTCGAGCAACTGCACGGGCAGCGGGTTCTGCAGGTGCGCACCGCCTTCGGGGAAGCTTTCCAAGAACTCCGTCATGGCCGGATTGACGGCCATCATCGTGCGGACCGCCGTGGGATGCACCGTGTTGACCCGAATGTTGCAGGCCGCCAAGGCGTTCGCGAGTGCGCGCATCAAGCCGACTATCCCGTGCTTGGAGGCGGCGTAACCCAGGCCGCCGCCCTGCAGACCGCCGAAGCCACGCAGCCCGGCCGTTGAGCTGGTGAACACGATGGCCCCGCCGCGCTGCCCGGCGATCAGATGTGGGATCGCCGCCCAGGCGGTGTGATAGGCGCCGTCGAGGTTGACCGCGACCGCCGCCCGCCACTGCGCCAATTCCTCCTCGATGCTGAGCTGACGAAACGCGACGGGTGCGATTCCCGCGTTGGCGCAGACGATGTCGAGGCGACCGAAATGCTCAACCCCCGCGTCGAGCGCGTTCTTGACCTGATGAAAATCGCGGACATCGGCGACCGCGCCGACCATCTTGCCGCCCTGGGCTTCGACCAACGCGATAGTTTCCTCGAGTTCGTCGCGGCTGGCCATGGCGTAGTGGTTCGCCTCGATGTCGGCGCAGATGTCGATCCCGATGATGGCGGCGCCCTCGCCGGCCAGCCGGACCGCGTGGCTGCGACCCTGCCCGCGCGCGACTCCGGTGATAAACGCCACCTTGCCCTCAAGACCACCCATCACGCCCTCGCTCGTCCGCGCGTCGCCGCTGTGTACTTTTGGCGAGTAACTGCGTTACCCAGGTTCGGACAGTAACATCGTTATCGTGGTCGGTAAAGCCTCTCCGCAGCGCGGCAACACATCGCCCGCGCCACCGGGCGTCGCACCCGATCCGCTGATCGACATCGTCGTCGACCTGATCGACACAGAAGGGTACGACGCCGTCCAGCTGCGGGAGGTGGCGCGGCGAGCCCGCATGTCGCTCACCACCATCTACAAGCGCTACCCCACCAGAGACGACCTGATCGTTGCGGCCCTGCGGTGGTGGATGGACACCCACCGCTACGCCGCCGTCGCGTCGCGCTCTGCCGACAGCGACTCGATCTACGACGGGCTCATGTGGATCTTCCGGGCGATCTTCGAGCCCTGGGAGAAGCACCCGCGCATGCTGCAGGCCTACGTGCGCGCTCAGGCCGGACTCGGGGGCGACGAACTCACCCAGCACGGCTTCGACGTCGTCGTGCCGGCGGCGAAATCCGTGCTCAGCGGCTGCGACGAGCGCTTCGCCGACGACCTGGGTGTCATCATGACGGGGGTCGTCTACGGGGCGCTGGGCCAGTTCGCGGCGGGATCCATCGCGATCACCGACATCGTGCCGACGATCGAACGGGCCGTGTACTGGCTGGCCAAGGCCCACGAGAGCACCTGCCATCACCGCTAACGCGCAGGGGACCAAACGTGATCCGGTCCATCGTGTTTCGGGCGAGAGGACGCAACCCGACGTCGGTCGGTTCTTAAACGGTGGCCAGGGGCGGGATCGAACCGCCGACCTTCCGCTTTTCAGGCGGACGCTCGTACCGACTGAGCTACCTGGCCGGAAGGCATGAAGTGCCTCGCCGAATCGGCGACCCTGACGGGACTCGAACCCGCGACCTCCGCCGTGACAGGGCGGCGCGCTAACCAACTGCGCCACAGGGCCTTGCTGCTGCTCCGCGTTACCGCGTCGCGTACCCCCAACGGGATTCGAACCCGTGCTACCGCCGTGAAAGGGCGGCGTCCTAGGCCACTAGACGATGGGGGCCAGAACCGAATCACTCCGGGGTACTCGCAACGTGGTTTCGTTAGGAGCCACGTCAGCTTAGGTCACCGCGGGCCCAATCCTCAAACGAGCCGAACTTTGGGCCCAAGTATCCTGAATCTCCGCGGCCCCTATAGCTCAGTTGGTAGAGCTACGGACTTTTAATCCGCAGGTCCTAGGTTCGAGTCCTAGTGGGGGCACCGACGGATGGGACCTCGGCAGAGCGGCGCTCATCACCCGAGCACCGCGCTGCTGTAGGTCACATCGGCGAATGCCTGGGCGACCTCGTCGTCGGCGTAGACAAAGCCGTTGGCGGCATGCAGTTCCGCGACGGTTTGCGACGAAGTGCGCCAGCCCCGCCGGCCGAGGTGGTCGACGACGTGGCTGCGCTCGCCGTGATAGACGAGGTCGTTGAAGTCGACCTCGAACCCGAGCTCGCTCATCCGGTCGTGGTGCGCCCGCCACCGCGGGTCGGCGAAAACGGCGGTGTCCGGCACGAAGTCGAAGGCCAGCCGGCTGCCCGGGGCGCTCAGGGCGGTGATGTTGTCGAACAGCGCGTCCTGGGCCTCCTCCGGCAGGTACACCAACAGGCCCTCGGCGCTCCACACGGACGGCGCCTGCGGATCGAAACCGGCGTCGCGCAGCGCCGTGGCCCAGTCGTCGCGCAGGTCGACGGCGACGGTGCGCCGCTCGGCCGTCGGCTCGGCGCCCAGATCCTCGAGGGTCAGGGTCTTGAACTCGATCACCTCGGGCATGTCCACCTCGTAGACGACGGTCCCCGCCGGCCACGGCAGGCGGTAGGCGCGCGCGTCCAGCCCCGACGCGAGGATTACCGCCTGCGAGATGCCATGGCGCGTCGCGTCCAGGAAGAAGTCATCGTAAAACCTTGTGCGGCAAGCCATCCCCCGCGCCATTCGGTTCGGGTCGAACTCGGAAGCCCCGCCGGTGGGGATGTCGCCGTTGACCAGCCGGACGTAGACGTCGATCCCGACGGCGCGCACCAGCGGGGCCGCGTACGGATCGTCGATCAACTTCGCGTCGGAGGACAGGGCCCGCTGGGCGGCGACCATCGTCGCCGTCGCTCCCACGCTCGTCGCCAGATCCCAACGATCACGATCGGTGCGCGCCATGGTGCTCCCTCATCCCAATCACAAATTGCATAGACGATCTAGTCAGTATCACAGCGCCGGTTCCGAACCCTCGCGCGACTACCCTGCGACCTGTGACCGACTTCGCCCAGCGGACGATCGAGCTGGCCCGCCGAAACGTCGCGGAGGGCGGTCGCCCGTTTGCGACGGTGATCGTCAAAGACGGCGAGGTCCTCGCCGAGAGCGCCAACCGGGTGGCCCAGACGAACGACCCGACGGCGCATGCGGAGATCCTGGCCATCCGTGAGGCGTGCATGAAGCTGGGCACCGAGCACCTCGTCGACGCCACGATCTACGTGATGGCGCACCCGTGTCCGATGTGCCTGGGATCGCTGTACTACTGCTCCCCCCGGGAAGTGATCTTTCTGATCACCCGCGAGGCCTACGAGCGGTACTACCTCGATGACCGCAAGTACTTCGAGGTGTCCACGTTCTACGACGAGTTCGCGAAGACTTGGGACCGGCGGCGCCTGCCCATGCGTTACCAACCCCGCGACGACGCGGTGGACGTCTACCGGTTCTGGAACGAGCGCAACGGCGGCGAACCGCGGTCCACGGTCGTCCCCTCGCCCTGACCGCACCCGTTGGCACCGCCGCGCCCGTTGAATATTATTTGCGTATGCATGCAGGTAATAGCGCAGCCCGGCTGCCGGATCACCAGGTGAGCCTGGTGGTCGAGGTGTTCCGGATGCTGGCCGACGCCACCCGGGTGCAGGTGCTGTGGTCGCTGACCGACCGGGAGATGTCGGTCAACGAACTCGCCGAGCACGTGGGCAAGCCGGCGCCGTCGGTCTCCCAGCACCTGGCGAAGCTGCGGATGGCGCGCCTCGTCCGCACCCGCCGGGACGGGACCACGATCTTCTACAGCCTGGAGAACGACCACGTTCGCCAGCTCGTCATCGACGCGGTTTTCAACGCCGAACACGCCGGCCCGGGCGTGCCCGGTCATCACCGCAGGGACGGCGGGCTGAAAGCCGTCGGCGATCAGCAGAACGCATCTATTACCTAAGGAGGCGGCACCCATGACCGAGCACCACACCCACGACGCGCCCCACGCGCACGAACACCAGCACGGCGACGTCACCCACGCACACGCGCACACCGCGCACGAACACGACCACCTCGAGCACGAACACGCCCACCACCACGCCGACGGCACCGAGCACAGCCATCAACACGTGCATCAGGCGGGGTTGGAGGACGCGCACGGTCACCCGCACGCATAACGCGGCCTAGGAGACCACCGGGCAGTAATGCTTCGGGTCGCCGCGCCCGTCCAGGGGCGGCAGATTGCGCGCCGGTGTTTGCGGCAGTGGCGCGTCGGCCGGGATGCGCCCGGATGCGCGGTCGAGGCCGGCGCGGGCCCGTGGGTGCTTGCGGTACCTGGGCGGCACGACCGCGAAGATCAGCCGCACCAGGTTGCCGAAGCGCCGGTGCAGCCACTCGTCGCGGTCGGTCCACCCAAAGCCCAGCCGTTCGCGAACGGCCGGGTGATACAGGCCGACCGTGAGCCAGACGAAGAACGGCCGCGACAGCTTGGTCAGACCGCCCCACAGCCAATCCGGGAGCCAGGGAGCGATCGGCAGTTTGTCGTATATGGTCAGATCGAGCACGGCTCGCGTCGCGTAATTGTCCTCTAATACGTTGCGGCACATGTGATCCCAGTAGACCTGAAACTCTTCCCAGGTCTTGGGCACCGGACGCATGCTCATGCCGTACATCCGGTACCACTGAATGTGTTCGTCGAAGAGTTGCCGCTTGTCGGCCTCGGTCAGACCGCCGCCGAACCGTTCGGCCACCAGGATTGTGCCCATGAAGAACGTGGAGTGCGCCCAATAGAAGACGTCGGGATTCAGTGCGTGGTACCGACGCCCTTGGTCATCCACACCCTTGATGTCGGTGTGGTAATCGCGGACCTCGGCACCTGTCTTCGGAGCACGGTCTCCGTCGAAGACCACCCCGCCGATCGGGTAGAGCGACCGCATCACCCGCGGCAAAGGTTCCCGGAAGAAGGTTGAGTGGTCGATGACGGCCGCGCCCAACTGCGGGTGCATGTTCTGCATGGACCCCGCGAACGGGCCCTGCAGCATCCCGCGCCAGTCCCCGAAATACCGCCACGTCAGGGACTCGGGGCCCAGCGGTGCCGGTGGCGCGTCGTAGCCCAGCGGCGAGACCGGGCAGCTGCCGGCCACGCCGCCCGGCAGATCGGTCCCGGCGGGGGTGGCCGAACAGCCGCTTGCGACGTCGCTGGTCGGCGGGCGGGTTCCGGACGTATGTTGAGTCACTATTGGATTCCTGTAGGTATCTGCAAAACTGACTACATGCGTTGTCATTTTCAAGCTTAGGAGCGATGTGCAGTCCGGTCAACGACGGGGCCGTTGGACCGGCGTCCCCTTGGAGGATCGCCTCGCCCTCCGTCGCGACAACCTCATCGCCGCCGGCGTGCAATTGCTCGGCGGCGACAGCCGACCGGCGCTGACGGTGCGCGCGGCGTGCCGCAAGGCCGCGCTGACCGAACGCTACTTCTACGAAAGCTTTTCGGACCGCGACGAGTTCGTCCGCGCCGTCTACGACGACGTGTGCACGCGCGCCATGAACACGCTCACGTCGGCGAATACCCCCCGCGACGCGGTCGAAAAGTTCGTCGAGCTGATGGTCGACGACCCGGTCCGCGGGCGGGTGCTGTTGCTGGCGCCGGCGGTCGAGCCGATACTGACCCGCTCGGGCGCGGAGTGGATGCCCAACTTCATCGAACTGCTGCAGCGCAAACTGTCCCGGATCGCCGATCCGGTGCTGCAGAAGATGATCGCCACCAGCCTGGTCGGCGGGCTATCGGGCCTATTCACCGCGTACCTGAACGGACAACTCGGCGCCACGCGCAAAGAGTTCATCGACTACTGCGTCAACATGCTCTACGTGACGGCGGCCCCGTACGTTCCCGCCCCCGACCTGGGCTAGCACCACCACCTGTTTACCGGGCGCGCCATAGCGGCAAACCCCAAGAACGAGGGTCATTAATCCGTTGCGCGGCGCGCGGTGAGGCAGCTTGATGCTACTGATGTACACAGATATATTGACTGCTACCCGTCGACACAGATAACTGGAGGCCGTATGTCAGCCGAGCTGACAAACCTACAGCTGCTACATGAGCTCGAACCGGTGGTCGAGAAGTGCCTCAACCGGCACGAGAGCATGCACAAGGACTGGAACCCGCACGACTACATCCCGTGGTCGGACGGCAAGAACTTCTACGCGCTGGGCGGGCAGGACTGGCATCCCGAGGAGAGCAAGCTCTCCGACCTCGCCCAGGTGGCGATGGTGCAGAACCTGATGACGGAAGACAACCTGCCGTCATACCACCGCGAGATTGCGATGAACTTCGGCCTGGACGGTGCCTGGGGCCAGTGGGTCAACCGGTGGACCGCCGAGGAGAACCGGCATGGGATCGCGCTGCGCGACTACCTGGTGGTGACCCGCGCGGTCGACCCGGTCGAGCTGGAGAAGCTGCGCATCGAGGTGGTCAACCGGGGCTTCAGCCCGGGCCAGAACCAACAGGTGCGGGCCGATCTGTTCGCCGAGAGCCTGTTCGACTCGGTCATCTACGTGACGTTCCAGGAGCTGGCCACCCGGATCTCGCACCGCAACACGGGCAAGGCCTGCAACGAGACGATCGCCGACCAGCTGCTGGCCAAGATCTCGGCCGACGAGAACCTGCACATGATCTTCTACCGCGATGTCAGCGAGGCCGGGTTTGAGATTGCACCTAATCAGGCGATGAAAGAGCTACACAAGGTGCTGCGCAATTTCCAGATGCCTGGCTATCAGGTCCCTGAGTTCCGGCGCAAGGCCGTGTTCATCGCCGTCGGGGGGGTCTACGACCCCCGCATCCACCTCGAAGACGTGGTCATGCCGGTGCTGAAGAAGTGGCGCATCTTCGAGCGCGAGGACTTCACCGGCGAGGCGGCGGCGATGCGTGACGATCTCGCACTGCTGATCAAGGAACTCGAGCAGGCCTGCGACAAGTTCGAGATCTCGAAACAGCGCCAGCTTGATCGGGAAGCCCGCACCGGCAAGCGGACCACCGCATTCGAGCTGCACCAGACCGCCGGCAAACTGGCTATGAGCCGCCGGTAGCGGCCTTGCGCATCGGTCCGATCACGCTCGCCAGCCCGGTGGTGCTGGCCCCGATGGCAGGCGTGACCAACGTTGCATTCCGCACGCTGTGCCGTGAGCTGGAACAATCGAAGGTCGGCACGGTCAGCGGGCTGTACGTCTGCGAGATGGTGACGGCGCGCGCGCTCGTCGAACGCCACCCGGTCACCATGCACATGACGACGTTCGCGCCGGACGAGTCACCGCGCTCGCTGCAGCTCTACACCGTCGATCCGGCGACCACGTACGCGGCCGCCAAGATGATCGCCGATGAGGGCCTGGCCGACCACATCGACATGAACTTCGGGTGCCCGGTGCCCAAGGTCACCAAGCGCGGCGGCGGGGCGGCGCTGCCGTACAAGCGACGGCTGTTCGGCCAGATCGTGGCGGCGGCCGTGCGCGCAACCGAAGGCTCCGGGATTCCGGTGACCGTCAAGTTCCGCGTCGGGATCGACGACGAGCACCACACGCACCTCGACGCCGGCCGCATCGCCGAAGCCGAGGGGGCCGCCGCGGTGGCGCTGCACGCCCGCACGGCGGCGCAGCGCTACTCCGGCACCGCTGATTGGGAGCAGATCGCCCTGCTCAAGCAGCACGTGCGAACGATTCCGGTGCTGGGCAACGGCGACATCTACGACGCCAGCGACGCCCTGACGATGATGGCCACCACCGGATGCGACGGCGTCGTGATCGGCCGCGGCTGCCTGGGCCGGCCCTGGCTTTTCGCCGAACTCTCGGCGGCGTTCACCGACAGCCCGGCCCCGACCCCGCCCATGCTGGGCGAGGTCGCCGACATCGTCCGCCGCCACGGTCAGTTGCTGGCCGCGCACTTCGGCGAGGACAAGGGCATGCGCGACATCCGCAAGCACATCGGCTGGTACCTGCACGGTTTTCCGGCCGGATCCGCGTTACGCCGGGCGCTGGCGATGGTCACGACGCTGCGCGAACTCGATTCGCTGCTAAGCCAATTGGACGGCACGGTCCCCTTCCCGGACGCGGCCAGCGGCCCACGCGGCCGGCAGGGCTCCCCGGCGCGGGTGGCCCTGCCCGAAGGCTGGCTGACCGACCCCGACGACTGCACCGTTCCGGCCGGCGCCGACGTGATGCACTCCGGCGGCTGACCGACCGCTCGAAATCGCATCCGGACCGATAACTCAGTACGATGTGGACCTTGCCGCAGTGCGCGTTCCTGGGGCGGATCGGTAACGCGCCGCCGCCCGGGCGCGACAAAGGGGTGCAACCAGCGGGTGGCACGAGCCGCAGCGCTGACAACGTCAGGCACTGGGACGGCACCGCGCACGGACGGGCTGAGATCCGCATCAGAGCTTCGGAGGCCGGTAGGACATGAGTGACGCCGAGGGCGACGCCACTCCTGACGCTCGGCGCACGGCGCTGGGCGCCGCCCCGTGGGAAAGGTTCTCGGAGCCGCCGTCCGACTACAGCCTTCACTTGTGGCAGCCCGACAGCACCGTCGAACCCGTCGAACCCGTCGAACCCGTGCAGCCTCGAGCGGCCGGTGACGAGGGATCCGGATGCCACACCGGTGGCGGAGTCAGCGTCGCCGATCTGATCGCGAAACTGGGCGCCCCATCGACGGGCCGGTCCACTCACCGCCGCGCCGAGCCGGAGGTCGAATCCGCCCCCGCCGACTCGCAACTGCCGGTCGAGCTGAGGGAAACCCAGGTGATCGAGGACCTGGCCTACTCACTGGATCTGGTCACGGAGCTCCCCGACCTGGGGGCCGCCGACTACCAGGACGGCGACGGGTCCGCATCCCACGGGACTGCCGGCGCTGACGAGCGCAACGCACGGCACCGGCGCCGGCCGATGCTGCTGGCCGGGCGGTCGGTCGCGGCCCTGCTCGCCGTACTCGCCATCGTCATGACCGGCGGTGCGTGGCAATGGAGCACGTCGAAGAACGCCCGGCTCAACACCATCAGCGCGCTCGACCCGCAATCGGACGACATCCGCGACCGCAACGGACAGTACGGGGACGAAGACTTCTTGATCGTCGGCCTCGATTCCCGCGCCGGCGACAACGCCAACATGGGCGCCGGAACCACCGACGACGCCGACGGCGCCCGGTCGGACACCGTGATGCTGGTCAACATTCCCGCCAACCGCAAACGCGTGGTGGCGGTCTCGTTCCCCCGCGACCTGGCGATCACCCCGATGCAATGCGAGGCGTGGAACCCGAACACGGGTAAGTACGGGCCCCTCTACGACGAGAAGACCAAGACGTGGGGTCCGAAGACGGTCTACACCGAGACCAAACTGAACTCGGCGTTCGCCTTCGGCGGCCCGAAATGTCTGGTGAAGGAAATCCAGAAGCTGTCCGGTCTGAGCATCAACCGCTTCATCGCCGTCGACTTCGCCGGGTTCGCCAAGATGGTCGACGCCCTGGGCGGTGTCGAGGTCTGCTCGAAGACCGCGCTGCACGACTACGAACTGGGCACGGTCCTCGAACACGGCGGGCGTCAGGTGCTGGACGGCCCGACCGCGCTGAACTACGTGCGAGCCCGGCAGGTCACCACCGAAACGAACGGGGACTACGGCCGCATCAAACGCCAGCAGCTGTTCTTGTCGTCGCTGCTGCGGTCGTTGATCTCCGAGGACACGTTGCTCGACCTCAACAAGCTCAACAACGTCGTCAACATGTTCATCAGCGACACCGTCGTCGACAACGTGCAGTCGAAGGACTTGATCCAACTCGGACAGTCGTTGCAAGGGATGGCCGCCGGACACGTCACGTTCGTGACCGTGCCGACCGGCATCACCGACCAGAACGGCGACGAGCCGCCCCGCATGGGCGATATGCGGGCGCTGTTCGACGCCATCATCAACGACGATCCGCTACCCGAGGAAAACGACCAGAACGCAAAGAATCTCGGGCCCTCCGACGACAAATCGGCGCAGGCCAAGGCGCCCGCCACCAAGCAGGCCCCAGCCCCCGCGGCGGCTCCCGAGGCCCGACACGAGCAGGTCACCACCACCGCGCCGGGCGACGTCACGGTGCGGGTCTCCAACGCCACGACGCAGAGCGGCCTGGCGGCCACCGCCACCAGCCAGCTCAAGCGGGACGGCTTCAACGTGATGACGCCGGACGACTATCCGAGTGCGGTGAACACGACGACGGTGTTGTTCTCGCCCGGCAACGAGCAGGCCGCGGCCACCGTGGCCTCGTCTTTCGCCAACGCGAAAGTCCAGCGGGTCTCCGGCTATGGACAAGTCGTTCAGGTGGTGCTCGGTCCCGACTTCAAGACGGTCGCCACACCCCAACCGAGCGGCTCGTCGATCAGCTTGCAGATCGAACGCGGCTCCAGCAGCGCCCCGGCCAAGCTGCCCGAGGACCTGACCGTCACCAACGCCGCCGACACCACCTGCGAATAACCGCATTTGGTGGCGCTGCGCCGCCCCTTTCCGGCGCCGAGAACGTAGGCTTGACGATATGCGGACCGCCTACCATGAGCAGCTCTCGGAGTTATCCGAGCGGCTCGGCGAGATGTGCGGGCTGGCGGGCATGGCCATGGAACGGGCCACCCAAGCCCTGCTGCAAGCGGATCTGGTGCTGGCCGAACAGGTGATCTCCGATCACGAGAAGATCGCCACGCTGAGCGCCCAGGCCGAAGAGAGCGCTTTCGTGCTGCTGGCCTTGCAGGCGCCGGTCGCCGGTGATCTGAGGTCGATCGTGAGCGCCATTCAGATGGTGGCCGACATCGACCGGATGGGGGCGCTGGCCCTGCACGTCGCGAAGATCGCCCGCCGCCGGCACCCCCAACACGCGCTGCCAGAGGAAGTCAACGGCTACTTCGCCGAAATGGGCAGGGTGGCAGTCGAATTGGGCAACAGCGCGCAAGAGGTGGTGATGTCGCGCGACCCGGAGAAAGCCGCCCGGATCCGCGAAGAGGACGACGCGATGGACGACCTGCACCGCCACCTGTTCTCGGTGCTGATGGACCGCGAATGGAAGTACGGTGTGGCGGCCGCCGTCGACGTGACGCTGCTGGGCCGGTTCTACGAGCGATTCGCCGACCACGCCGTCGAGGTGGCGAGGCGCGTCATCTTCCAGGCGACCGGCAGGCTGCCGGACGAGGAAACCAACCCCGCCTCGCAGTGAGCGAAGGCGCGTCCGGCTAGCCGAAGCGGCCCGAGATGTAGTCCTCGGTCGCCTTCTGGCTGGGGTTGGAGAAGATCTTCTCCGTGTCGTCCACCTCGACCAACCGCCCCGGCTTCCCGACGGCCTCCAGGTTGAAGAACGCCGTGTAGTCGCTCACGCGGGCCGCCTGCTGCATGTTGTGGGTGACGATGACGATGGTGTAGTCCTGCTTCAGCTCGCTGATCAGCTCCTCGATGGCCATCGTCGAGATCGGGTCCAGCGCGGAGCACGGCTCGTCCATGAGCAGCACGTCGGGTTGCACGGCGATCGCCCGCGCGATGCACAGACGCTGCTGCTGGCCCCCGGACAGGCCGCCGCCGGGCCTGTCCAACCGGTCTTTGACCTCGTCCCACAGGTTGGCGCCGCGCAGCGAGTATTCGGCCGTCTCGTCGAGCACCTTGCGATTGCGCACGCCCTGCAGCTTCAAACCGGCCACCACGTTGTCGCGAATCGACATGGCGGGGAACGGGTTCGGCCGTTGGAACACCATCCCGATCGCCCGGCGCACCCCGACCGGGTCCACTCCGGCACCGTAGATGTCCTCGTCGTCGAGGAGCACGCTGCCCTCGACGCGGCCGCCGGGCACCACCTCGTGCATCCGGTTCAGCGTGCGCAGCACCGTCGTCTTGCCACAACCCGACGGGCCGATGAACGCGGTCACACTGCGGGGCAGGATCGACAGCGTCACATCCGCCACCGCGTGAAACGAACCGTAGTAGATGTTGACGGCTTTGAGGTCCAACCGCTTGGCCACTTAGTGCTCCTGCCTATGACTTGTTGGCGCCGACGAATTTCGCTAGTACTCGGGCCCCGATGTTGATGGTGGCGATCACCAGGATGAGGGTTAGGGCGGCACCCCACAACCGATCCGTGGGGACGGGGTTGACGCCGGCACCGGCACTGGTCTGGTTGTACATCATGCCAGGTAGCGTTCCCATGAACCCGCTGAAGATGTCGAAGTTCATCGACTGCGCATAGCCGACGAGAACCAGCAGCGGCGCCGTCTCGCCCATCACCCTGGCCACCGCCAGCATGATGCCGGTGATGATGCCGGAGATGCCGGCGGGAAGCACGACGCGGACGATCGTCTTCCACTTCGTGATGCCCAGCGCGTAGCTGGCCTCGCGGAGATCCAGCGGGACGATCCGCAGCATCTCCTCGGTGGCTCGCACGATCACCGGAAGCATCAACAGGACCAGCGAGAGCGACACCGCGAGTTCGGAGCGCGGAAGACCCAGCGTCGCCACGAACAGCGCGTAAACGAACAGGGCCGCCACGATTGAGGGCACCCCACTGAGGATGTCCACCATGAACGTGGCCAGCCTGCCCAGCGGCGTGCCTCCCCCGTATTCGGCGAGATAGATGCCGAGCATCAGGCCGATCGGGATGGCGATCAGCGCGCATACCGATCCTTGCAACACGGTGCCCACGATCGCGTGGTATGCGCCACCGCCGGCCACGAAGGCGGTCATGCCGGCTTGCGAGTGGGTCCACCAAGCGGTCGACGCGACGGCCGCGAAGCCCTTGGCGATCACCGAGTGCAACACCAACAGCAAGGGCGTCACCGCGATCGCCATCGATAGCGAAACCAGCGCCAAGGCAAGGCGATCGGTGGCCCGGCGGCGCCGGCTCGGCCGCGAGAAGGTGCGCGGCTTGAGCGGGCGGTCCAGCATCGAGGTCATCGGCCGCCCCATCTGGTTCGGGCGGCGGCGCCACGCGCCAGCGCGTCGACGACGAAGGTGAGCACGAAGAGCGCCAGCCCCGCGGCGATGTACGCGCCGGCCTTGTACTGGTCGTTGAATTGGGCAGCCGCCCCTGCGATTTTGGTGGCGACGGTGGAGCCGCCGTCGAACAGCGACCAGCCAAAGGCCGCCTGGGTTCCCCGCAAGATGATCAGCAAAGCGACCGTCTCCCCCAGGGCGCGACCGAGCCCCAGCACGGCCGCGCTGATGTATCCCGACCACCCGAAGGGCAGCACGATCGTCTTGACCACTTCCCAGCGGGTGGCGCCGAGCGCCAGCGCCGCCTCGACCTGCTCCTGCGGCGTCTGGATGAACACCTCGCGGGTGACCGCGGTGATGATCGGCAGGATCATCACCGCCAGCACCACGCCGCCGGTGAAGACGGTGCCGCCACCCGCGACCGACGCGTCACCGTCGGCGAACAGGAAGCACCAGCCCAGGGAGCGGTTCAGCCAGATGGCCAACGGCCGCAGCTGTGGCGCCAGCACGTACAGGCCCCACGCGCCGTAGACGATCGAGGGCACCCCGGCCAGCAGGTCGACGGCGTAGGCCAGGGGGCCGGCGGCGCGCCGCGACGAGTACTGCGTGATGAAGATGGCGACGCCCAGCGCGACGGGCATGGCCAGGATCAACGCGAACGCCGACACGAACAGCGTGACCTTCAGCAGATCGGAGATGCCGAAGTGCATCGCCGACGTGTCGGTGGTGACCCAGTTGCCGCCGTAGCTGAAGAAGTTCTCCCGGTCGCGTTTCAAGGCCGGTATCGCGCGCAGCAACAGGAATCCACCGATCGCCGCGATCACGACCACGATCAACGCGCCGGAGCCCTTGGCGAGCCAACGGAATGCACGATCCCCGACCTGCGGGCGCCCGTCTCCCCACGGGCTGATCGGTATCAGCGGCGCCTCCGGAAACGGCGCGGCGACGGTCGCGCCCGAACCGGCGTTGAAGGGGTTGGGCGTGGTCACGGTGATCCCGGCACGGTTCTGTCGCTCCTTGAGTCCGGGGCAACCTGGTTACTGCAGGGCGTCGATCGCGGCGGCCAGCCGCACTTTGACCTTATCGGGCAGCGGCACGTAACCGGCCGAGGGAAGATCGGTCTGGCCGCCGCCCGCGGCGACGGTGAGGAACGACTTGATCGCTGCGGAGGTGTCGGGGTCGGAACCTTTCGAGCACACGATCTCGTACGTCGCCAGCACCAGCGGGTAGGCGCCCGGCTCCTGCGAGCTGTACATGGCGTTGAGGTCGAGCACCAGGTCGTTGCCGTCGGCCAGGAAATTCGCCGCCTTCACGGCGTTGGTGGCCGTGTCGTTGGTGAGCGGGACGACGACGCCCCTGTTGTTGGCGATTCGGGCGTAGGGGAGGGCGCCCTGGTCGGCGAACCCCTTCTCGACGTATCCGATGGCACCCGGGGTGGCCCGCACCACCTGCACGACCCCGGCCGACTTCGTGGCACCCTCGCCCACCCCGCCCTGAAACTCGGTGCCCACGCCTTTGGTCCAGCTCTGCGGCGCGGCGGCCGTCAGATATTTCTGCAAATTGTCGGTGGTCCCCGACGAATCCGTACGGTAGATCGGCGTGATCCTGGTGTCGGGCAGCGCGACGCCGGGGTTGAGGGCCGCCAGGATCGGGTCGTTCCAGGCCGTGATCCGTCCGCTGAAGATCTTGGCCAACGCGTCGCTGCTCACCACCAGGGCGGGGACTCCGGCCAAGTTGTAGACCAGGGCGATCGGCCCGAACACCAGCGGCAAGTCCCACGCCGGGTTGCCGTCGCAGCGCGCGGCGGCAGGACCGATCTGGTCGGCGGCCAGCGGGGAGTCGGCGCCCGCGAAGTCGACATGGCCGGCGATGAACTGCTCACGCCCGGCGCCGGAGCCAGTCGGGTTGTACGCCACGCTCTTGCCCGGGCAGTACTGCCCCCAGACCTGGTTGAAAAGCGCCATGGCGTTTTGTTGGGCCGTCGAGCCTTCCGCCGTGAGCTTGTTCTTGCCGCTGCATCCCGCTGTACCCGTGGACCCGGAGACGGCCGCCGGCGACGCGCCCCGACGGTTCTGATCGCTGCCACAGCCCGTCATGACGACCGCCGCGAGGGTCACCACCCCCAGCGTCGCCAGCGCCCTGCCTCCCCTGTCGAGCCTCACCGCTCCCGCTTCCTCACCATTCGGACCCGCGCGTGCGCCGCCGGCCATCTCCCAAGAGGTTGCCGGGTCACGGCCAAAATATGCTCCGACGCAGCCCGCGGCACCAGTTGAGTAGCAAGCGCAGGTGAACGGCCGGGGATATCGGACCCGCCGCCCGCGCGTTCGGTCACTCGGGGGCGACGGCGTAGGCGGTGTCCACGCTGTAAGTGCTGAAGCCCAAGCGCTGGTAGGTGCGCACGGCGGCGACGTTGTCCGACTCCACGTAGAGCAGCACGGTCGGTTCGGCCGAGCCGGCCAGCCGCCGCGCCAACGACTCGATCCCGACGGCCGTCAACATCTGCCCCATCCCGCGGCCCTGCGCCGACGGGTCGACGCCGACGACGTACACCTCCCCCAGGCCGGGCTGATCGGGATGCACCTTGGTCCAGTGGAAGCCCAGCAACTTGCCCCTCTGACCGGTGTCGGAGTCGTCGAACGCCAGGAACAGACCGGCCGGGTCGAACCACGGTTCGTTGCGCCGCTCGGCCAGCTGGACCTCGGTCCAGCCGCCCTGTTCGGGATGGCCGGCGAAGGCAGCGTTGTTCACGCGCAACAGCTCGGCGTCATCGGTGGTGCCCGCGTAGGTGCGGATCCGCACGCCGGGCATTGGATGCACCAAGTCGTGGATGTCACGCAACGTCCGTCGCATCTGCAGCAGTTGACGCACGGGAACCAGACCCATCGCGGAGGCCGTCGCCCGGGCCGGCTCGAGAGTGCCGTGTGCCCAGAACCGGTTGCGCCCCGCGGTCTCGGCCAACGCCGAGCGCACCAGCGCCGTCCCGTAACCATGCCGCCGGACCCGGGGGTGCACCACGAGTTCGGCCATTCCGGCCTCGGCGTCGCGCGTGAGGTTGAGGTAGCCGACGATCCCGTCGGCCTCGGTGATGAGCAGATGCCCGGTGCGGTCGTGCGCGAGCTCGCGCAGCACTTGCTCGCCGACCGGGGCCACCCCGTCGAATGCCGTGGCCGCCGTGACCAGCTCACGCACTTGCCGCTGCTCGTCCGGGGTCAGCGTCGAGCGCCAGGCCGGCGCGATCACTGACTGCGCAGGGCGTCGCCCAGAGGCTCTCGCAGGCCCTCGGAACCGGGCTCGACGTCGTCGGCGCCCTCGGCGTCCTGGTCCTCGGCGGCGTCCGCGATCGGCGCGCGCCCGCGTGCCGGCCGGACGGCCTTGTACCCGACGTTGCGGACGGTGCCGATCAATGCCTCGTATTCAGGCCCGAGTTTGGCGCGCAGCCGACGCACGTGCACGTCGACGGTGCGCGTGCCGCCGAAGAAGTCGTATCCCCACACCTCGTGGAGCAACTGGGCGCGGGTGAAGACGCGGCCGGCATGTTGGGCCAGGTACTTCAGCAACTCGAACTCTTTGTAGGTCAGGTCGAGTGGGCGGCCCCGCAGCCTGGCCGTGTAGGTGCCCTCGTCGATCACCAGCTCGCCCAGGCTCACTTTGCCGGCACTCTCCTGGTCGGCGAGCCCGCCGCGACGACCGACTACCAACCGCAGCCTGGCGTCGATCTCGGCGGGCCCGGTGCTGGGCAGCAGGATCTCGTCCAGCCCCCAGTCGGCGCTGACCGCCACCAGGCCGCCTTCGCTGACCACAGCCAGGACGGGGACCGATCGGCCCGCGGTGCTCAACAGCCGGCAAAGGCCGCGCGCCGACGACAGGTCGGTGCGCGCGTCCACCAGTACCGCGTCCGCCGTCCCCGCCTCGAGCAACGACGACGGCTCCGCCGGCGCAGTCCGGACGGTGTGGGGAAGCAGCGATAGCGACGGCAGGACCGGGTCGGGATGCAGCTCGGAAGTCAGCAGTAATAGCTCCAACTAGCCCCTCCAGCTCGGGGGAACGGCATCTTCACAATTCGCAACGCAACGACGCGTTAGTTGCCAGGTCATCTAACGATAACTTGCCACCTGCCATTTTTGCGTGGCGACGATGCCACTGTGAGCCCCGCCACCGTGGCGGTCCGCCGCACGGCGGTCGCCGGGTTACGCCACAATGTGCGGGTGCGCAAGGTCCTGATCGGGGTGGCGGTCGCGGCGGCCGCCATCGCCGTGGTCGCGCTCGGCGCCGTGGCCGTCGATTATGGAAGCAGCATCTATGCCGAATACCGGCTCTCGTGCAGCGTCCGCAAGGCGGCCAACCTGAGGTCGGACCCGTTCGTCGCCATCGTGGCCTTCCCGTTCATTCCCCAGGCGATGCGCGACCGCTACAACCAGGTCGAGATCAAGGCCAACGCCGTCGACCACGCGACGGTCGGTAAGGCCACGCTGGAAGCCACGATGTATTCGGTCGACTTGACCCACTCGTCCTGGCTGATCGGGCCCGACGCGAAACTGCCGGTCGGCAAGGTGGAGAGTCGCATCATCATCGGCTCGACGCACCTGGGCCGATACCTGGGCATCAGCGATTTGATGGTCGAGGCGCCGCCAAAGGAAACCAACACCGCCACCGGCGGCATCACCGCGTCGGGCATCTCCGACAGCCACGGCCTGGTGTTCAGCGGCACCCCACACTCCGCCGATTTCGAGCACCGGGTCAGCGTCTCGGTGGATCTCTCCATCGCCCCGGAGGATGAGGCGACGCTGGTGATCACGCCGACGGGCATCCTCACCGGGCCCGACACCGCGGACCAGGCCGTCCCGGACGACAAGCGGGAGGCCGTGCTGCGCGCCTTCACCACCAGGGTGCCCAACCAGCGGCTTCCGTTCGGAGTGGCACCGAAGACCGAGGGGGCGCGCGGCTCCGACGTCATCATCGAGGGCATCAGCTACGGAGTGACCGTCAACCTGGACGGGTTCAAACAGTCCTGAGCCCGTCACCGCCCAAAGCGTGCGGTGGCGGCAACCGCCGCTGATTTGATCGTTTCCCGTCATTCGGTAAGCTTGCCGACGTGCTAGCCCGCCTCGAGCCGTTGCTCACCCAACGCCGCGCAGTCGATCTGTGCCGCACCGCGGGCTGTTGCTGTCGCTGTAGCTGCTGAGTCGCGCGCCTTCGCGTAGCACTCGGAGCAGCCCGGAACGTTGCCGTGGCCTGACTCCCGTCGTTCGTTCCCAAGAGCAGATAAGCAACAGGCGTATCCAGGAGTAGTACCGTGCCGAGCACCAACACCAGCACCCAGCCAGACACCGTCGACGTGCGGGGCCCCAGGTTCGCCGCCTGGGTTACCACCGCAGTCCTGGTGATAGCACTCGCCGTATCCGCCGCCAGCCCGCCGGCGGCGGCGGCAATTCTGGGGGTGCAAGCCATCATCTTCGCCGTCGGCGCCGTCGGCGGCCCACGCAAGCACCCGTATGGGCGAATTTTCGCCGGCGTGGTGGCGCCCCGGCTGGGCCCCGTGACGGAGCGCGAACCGGTCGCGCCCCTGAAGTTCGCCCAGCTCGTCGGCCTGCTCTTCGCGCTCGCGGGTGCCACCGCCTTCGCCGCGGGAGCGTTCGTGATCGGCGTCGTCGCCACCGCAGGCGCGCTCGTCGCCGCCTTTCTCAATGCGGCCTTCGGCATCTGCCTGGGGTGCCAGCTCTACCCCTTGGTCGCGCGTTTCCGAGCCGCCGGGCGCGCCTCATGATCTGTTCATAGAAAGCGATCGAAAGGATCCCCCGCATGGCACGCTCCGACGTCCTGGTCTCCGCGGACTGGGCCGAGAGCAATCTCAGCAATGCTCAGGCCGCCGGTGTCGTCTTCGTCGAAGTCGACGAGGACACCAGCGCATACGACACCGGCCACATTCCCGGCGCGATCAGGCTCGACTGGCGTTCGGACCTGCAGGACCCGGTCAAGCGGGACTTCGTCGACGCGCAGCAATTCTCCAAACTGCTCAGCGAACGCGGCGTCTCCAATGACGACACGGTGATCCTCTACGGCGGCAACAACAACTGGTTCGCCGCCTACGCCTACTGGTATTTCAAGCTGTACGGCCACCAGAAGGTCAAGCTGCTCGACGGCGGCCGCAAGAAGTGGGAACTCGACGGTCGCGCGCTGTCCAGCGACGCGGTCAGCAGGCCGGCCACCTCCTACACCGCCGCCGCGCCGGACAACAGCATCCGGGCGTTCCGCGACGAGGTGATCGCCGCCATCAACGTCAAGAACCTGGTCGACGTGCGGTCGCCCGACGAGTTCTCCGGCAAGATCCTGGCCCCGGCGCATCTGCCCCAGGAGCAGAGCCAGCGGCCCGGCCACGTTCCGGGAGCGATCAACGTGCCGTGGAGCCGGGCCGCCAACGAGGACGGCACCTTCAAGTCCGACGAGGAGCTGGCGAAGCTGTACGCCGACGCCGGCCTGGACGGGACCAAGGAGACGATCGCGTACTGCCGTATCGGGGAGCGTTCGTCGCACACCTGGTTCGTGCTCCGGGAATTACTCGGCCACAAAAACGTCAAGAACTACGACGGAAGTTGGACGGAATACGGCTCCCTGGTGGGTGCCCCGATTGAGTTGGGAAGCTGATATGTGCTCTGCCCCGAAACAAGGAGTGACGTTGCCCGCCAGCGTCGACTTGGAGAAGGAAACGGTGATCACCGGCCGGGTCGTGGACGGCGACGGCCAGGCGGTGGGTGGCGCGTTCGTCCGCTTGCTCGACTCCTCGGACGAGTTCACGGCCGAGGTCGTCGCGTCGGCCACCGGCGATTTCCGGTTCTTCGCGGCGCCCGGGTCCTGGACGCTGCGCGCCTTGTCGTCGGCCGGTAACGGCAACGCCGTGGTGACCCCGTCGGGTGCGGGCATCCACGAGGTGGACGTCAAGATCGCCTGAGACCCCCCGCTGCCCCGACCGGGATCTCGCGGGGCGAATAGACTTGTCGCCGTGGTGCTGTTCTTCGAGATCATGCTGGTCGTGTCCGTCGTGGTGATCTCATGGTTTGCGCTGTACACGCTGTACCGGCTGATCACTGACGAATCGTGATTCCTGACGAACCGTTGAGTTCTGCAAGCTCCGGCGATCGTGCGGTGGCCGCCGCCGCCGAGCGCGCCAAGCTGACCGCCGGCCGCAACATCCCCGCCTTCGACGACCTGCCGCTTCCCGCCGACACCGCCAACCTGCGTGAAGGCGCCAACCTGCACGACGCACTGCTGGCGCTGCTGCCGCTGGTCGGTGTCTGGCGCGGACACGGCGAGGGCCGTGGACACGACGGGGATTACCGGTTCGGCCAGCAGATCGTGGTCTCGCACGACGGCGGCGACTACCTGAATTGGGAGTCCCGGTCGTGGCGGCTCAGCGACACCGGCGATTACCAGGAACACGGGTTGCGTGAGACGGGCTTCTGGCGCTTCGTCAGCGACCCCGACGACCCCAGCGAATCTCAGGCCATCGAGTTGTTACTCGCCCATTCGGCCGGATACGTCGAGCTGTTCTACGGCAGGCCGCGCACCCAGTCGTCGTGGGAGCTGGTGACCGATGCACTGGCCCGCAGCCGATCGGGCGTGTTGGTCGGTGGCGCGAAACGGCTGTACGGCATCGTCGAGGGCGGCGACCTGGCCTACGTCGAGGAGCGAGTGGACGCCGACGGCGGCCTGGTCCCCCATCTTTCGGCACGGCTTTCGCGCTACGCGGGATGACCGCCGACCCGTTGCCCGCCAGGGCAACCGGGTCGTGCGCACCGGCCCGGAATCGTTGCTTTCGGCCGATCTTTTGCGTGTACTGTTCGACGTCCGAGCAGCCGATACCGCGCGAAGGGAGATCGGCGGATGCGTCCTACGAGGGCACCCTCGCCCGTCTTGCGGTGGGGCGTGACCGCGGTCGGCCTGCTCCTCATCGCCTATCTGACCGTGCTGGACCTGCAGCCCTCCCTCATCGACGCGCTACCGCCGGCCGTCGGGTGGTTCGGCAGGCCCGGATCGATGCCCACGCTCGCGATCGTGGTGACGGTGCTGATCTGGGCGTCCGTGCTGACCTTCCGCTCGGGCAGTAGCCACCGGGTGGTGGGCGTTTCGTTCACCCTGATCGCAGCCCTGGTCCCCATGACGGCGATCCTGGGCCTGAGCTCGTACTGGGGTTGCCACGACGCCAACCACCCGGCCTTCTTCACCCCGCTGATGGCGACGGCCAGTCTGGTCAAGGGCGGCACCGGTGACTTCTCGGTGAGCGGGCGGACCTGCCCTAATCCGACACCGGTCGGCCTGGAGTTGGCCCGCATCGCGGCGCTGTCGGCGATCTTCACCGGGCTGGGCGGCGTCGTGGTCGGGGTCTTCCGCGCCCAGGTGGATCGGTTGCGGGCCAACCTGGCCGATTCCGTCACCGCCATCGTCGGCGTCGACGGCGACACGCAGTCGATGATCAGCGCGGTCGCGCGGACGCTGGACCGGCGCGGCACGCTCGTGGTCATCACCGGTGCCAGCGACGACCGGGTGCAGCGGGCCCGCAGACAGGGCGCCCGGGTGGTCCAGGTGGACTTCAACAACCCGTCCACCCTGGTCTCGCTGCGGCTGTGGCGCCACCTGTCCCGGCTCTATCTGATGGCACCCGACCCGGCCATCAACCTGCTGTGGCTGGACATGATCGGCCGCCGGCTCGACGAGGTCGCCCACAAGCGGCGGTTGCCGCTGATCGTGCGGATGGACGATCCGTGGCTGGCCCAGGCCTGGCGGGCTCAGCAGTTCGGCGGATCGGACACCCGCTGGGCGGCCGACGTGGTCGGCAAGTACGAGGTGACCGCGGGCAGACTGCTCGACGGCATCATCGCAACGGGGCGCATCAAACGCGTATTCGTCTGCGGCACTTCACAATTGACCCTAGCACTGTGCGCGGACCTCACTCAGCGCGCCCTGGAACGCGACTTCTACACCCCACCCGGGGCGGTGCCATTGCCCGCGCTCACGCTGGTCGAAAGGGATGCCCAGGAGTACCTGGCGGATCACGAGTTCTACCGGCAGCAGGCGGGATTCGCCTCGGAGGGGCCGAGCATCGATGCCACGGCGGAGGCGCCGACGGTGCCGACCATGCTGCAGCTGATCGGCGACGCCGACCCGACGAGCAGCGCCGTGATCTTCGTGGACTCGCACGCGGCGACGACCGCCGCCAGGCTGGCGGCCCGCTTCCCCGACATGCCGATCTACGCCTCGGACCTCAACACCAGCATCAGCGACGACTCGATCCAGGTGGTCGGCCGGCTGCAGTCCTACTCGCTGGTGCTGGAAACCCAGGAGGACCAGGTGCGGGACGCCTGGGAGCGCGCGGCCAGGCTGATCCACGAACGGTACGTCTCGACGATCGCTCCAGGCGCGCCGCGGTCCCCCGCCGCCAAGCCGTGGTCCGAGCTCAACGAGTTCTACCGCGGGTCCAATCGCCGGCAGGTGCGCAACGCGCTGTGGATGGTCGAGCAGATCGCGGGGCACACCTGGAACACGTGGGGCAGCCCACCGGCACAGCTGTCCGGCCACGAGATGGCGGCACTGCCCCCCTTGGAACAGCTCGCCCTGATGGGCTTCGACCGGGATTCGGCGATGAGCATGGCCCGCGCGGAGCACGAGGATTGGTGTCGCTACTACCGACGCAACGGCTGGAAATACGGTTCGCCACGCGACGATTCACGCAAGATCCACGACAAGCTGGTGGACTGGTCGGTGGTGGAGAGCGACCCGGATCTACTCAACGCCGCGGTACGCAGCCTGGCGGCCACGTTGTGGAGCCTGCGCCAGCTCGGTTTCCGGTCGCGTCCGCTGTGGCAGTCCTTCACCCGGGTGGGAACGGTGACCGCCGAACAACGAAGCGCCCCATGGACATGGACGTCGGATTCGGGGCACGTCATGCACGCCGACGCCGGCGACTGGGCTATCCAGGAAGACGGCAAGGTGTGGTCCGTTCGCGACGACATCTTCCGGGCCACGTACGAGGCCGCCGGCGACGGGCGCTGGCGGCGAACGGGGCGCGTTCAGGCCCGCCCGGCCTACCCCGGGGAGACCGTGAACACCCTGGAGGGTCCGACGACCGCGGCGGAGGGCGACTGGATCGTCCGGGGATCCACCGGCGAACAGTGGCCGGTTCCCGGTGACGAATTCTCGCGTCGCTATGCCGAATTCCACCCGCCCGAGGAAGCGTCCGCGGTGGACGGCGGACACGGATGAGATTGGTCGCCGCCGCCCCGGGCGACCGCAAATTTGCGCGGCCCGACACGGCCCGGCACTGATACGGTATCGGCGCATGCCCAATAGCGGCATGCGCCGATTTCACCCGTCCGTTTGCTACGCCTGCCCGTAGGAGACCGCGATGCCGCTGTTCATCAGCTACTCGAGCCAGGACAGGGCGACGGTCGACGCCCTGACGACCGCGCTCCGCCGCGGACAGCAACAGGTTTGGTTCGATCAAGAGCTCGGCGGCGGTGAGTCGTGGTGGCACAAGATTCTCGAGCAGATTCGCTCGTGTGACGTGTTCATCGTGGCGCTGTCCAACAATTGGCTGCAGTCCAAGCCCAGTCAGGCCGAGCTGCGTTACGCACGGGCGCTGAATCGGCCGATCCTTCCGGTTCGGATCGGCGACATCGACAGCATGCGCGTGAATCCCCTTGCCTCGTTGCAGATCATCGACTATCGCGAACCGACCGTCGACGCGGGCATCCAACTCGTCACGGCGGTGCACGCGTTGCAAAGCAAGCCGGTGCCGTTGCCGGACCCGCTGCCCGACGAGCCGCCGGTGCCGTTCGGGTACATCACCCGGTTGGGCAACACCCTCGCCGAGAAGGAACTCAGCCCGCAGCAGCAGACCCAGCTGCTGATCGAACTCCGCCAGGGGCTCGACGAGGACGGCGACGATCCCAGCGCTCGCGGGGACATCGGCCAACTGCTGCGCATGTTGCGCCTGCGCCATGACGTCACCTACCGCACCCGCACCGAGATCGACAACGTGCTGGCCGAGATCGAGGCCAGGGACGGTTCGCCGGACGGCGCGGCCACGCAAAAGGCGCAGGCACCGGCATCGGGCCCGCCGCAGCCCGACGCCGCGGCGCCAACCGGCGGTCCGCCCAAGGCTGCCGCACCGACCGCGGTGGGCGCGGGTGCCGGAGGTGGATCCAGCAAGCGGCTGATGATCATCGGCGGCGCGGCCGCGGCCGTCATCGCCGTGATCGCGATCGTCGCCGTATTGGCCACGCAGGGCGGCAAGACGAAGCCGTCCCCGACAGCCACCACGGGCACACCGACCGCAGCGGCGCCGAGCGCCCCGACCGCCGCGAACGTCCCGAATCTGGACGCATATCTACTCGGCCCCGCCGACGTGAGCGCGATAGTGGGCGAGCCGAACCTGGTCGTGTCCGACAAGACGAGCGGGATGCGTTCGCCCCGGTGGACCCTGTCCAACCCGGACTGCCTGGGCGCCTACGAGCCCATCGCGGAATCCGCGTACCGGGAGAGCGGCTACACCGCGGTTTCCGGCCAGGCAGTTCACAGTCCCGGCCAGGAGCCCGCCCACCGGGTCTTCGAATCGGTGGTGGCTTTCCCGTCGGCCGACAAGGCCGGTGCCTTCGTCCAGGCGTCGGCGGAGAAGTGGAAAGCCTGCGCCGGGCAATCGGTGACGGTGACCGCCACCAACGGCAAGACCACCGGATGGAAATTCGACGACGTCACCGGCACCGTGCCGAAGATCTTCCAGGAGCGGACGGAGGCGGAGGGAACCCGGTTCTGCCACCACGCGCTGCACGCGGTGTCGAGTGTGGTCGTCGACCTGTTGCTGTGCGGCCCGGACGCTGAGAACGGTCAAGCGGGCAAACTGACCGGGCAGATCGCCGCGAAGGTTGGCCAGTAACGGCGCCTGATATGGAGCGGCCCCCGAGCGTGGTTACCGGTTGGACACACCGGAAGCTCGGGGGCCGGGTGGCTACGGGGAATTCGCCAGCGCGCGTATACCGCCGGCTCTTCGAAAGCCACTGCTGCTAGCGCGCAGCCACCTCACATGTCCATGAAGCTATCAATTTCGCGGACCACCTCCTTCCTTGTGTACGGCCGACCGTACCCGGGATTCCGCGAGGCGACAACACAATTCAGCGCTCAGCGATCGCTGACGATCGCGGAGTCGATCAACGCGGCGAATTCGGCCGCCATCGGCGACCGAGCCAGTGGACGACCGTCCAGCGTGTGCACGCGTGCCGCCAACGTCATGCTCGAGACCAACCAGAGTCCTTGCGCGGCATGCAGATCGGCGAGCCGTAGCGCGCGATAGTCGCAGTCGTAGCCCTTGGCCCGGGCCACTTCGAAGAGGGCCTGCTGCGTGGTGCCCCGCAAAATCGGATACCACGGCGGAGGCGTCAGCAGGCACAGGTTCCCGCCTCCCGGTGTTTCGGCATCGGTCGCGATCACCACGGTCGAGCGCGGGCCCTCCAGGATGTAGCCGTCCGAGCTGACGAAGATCACGTCGCCCGCGCCCTGCCGGGCGGCATGACGCAAGGCGGCCATGTTCACCGCGTAGGACAGCGTCTTGGCCCCGGCCAGCAGCCACGGCATCGTCCCGGTACCGGCGGCGGCCAGCCCGCGGTCCAACGTCACCGCGGCCAGGCCCTCGCGCCGAACCGCCGTCACCCGTTCGGGGACAGGGGTGATCATCACGTAGGCGGTCGGCGCCGTGCCGCTCTCCCGGCCGCGGCTATAGATCAGCCGCATCGCCCCTTCGTCGGCGGTGTTCGCCGCCCACTGCCCGGTGGCCAGGCCGATCGCGTTGCGCCAGGCGGGCAGGTCGGGCTCGGGCAGATCCATCAGCCTGGCCGACTGGGTCAGCCGCTGCAGATGGGACTCGACCAGGCACGGCCTGCCGTCGCGGACCAACAGCGTCTCGAAGATGCCGTCGCCGCGGACCGCAGCCAGGTCGTCGGCATGCAGCAGCGGCACATCGGGCGGATGGATCGCGCCGTCCAGCGTGACGATCACACCCATCTGGCCTGCCATGGGGATAAAGCGTAGCCGCGAGCGTAAAGCCGGCCGCACGCTCGTCGGACGGGGCCCATGGGTCCGTAGAGTTGACGTGTGTCTCGCGCCGGCGACGATGCAGAGAGAAGCGATGGGGAGGAGCGGCGCACATGTCTGCAGTACCCGCACCCGAGGCCGGACCCGACGCCGGCGCCACTTGGCATTACGGCGACCCGCTGGGCGAGCAGCGCGCCGCGGAAACCGGCGCGATAGTGGTGGATCGCTCGCACCGCGCCGTGCTCACCCTGACCGGCAGCGACCGCCAGAAGTGGCTGCACAGCATCTCCACCCAGCACGTCAACGACCTCCCCGACGGCGCCAGCACGCAGAACCTGAGCCTCGACGGCCAGGGCCGCGTCGAGGACCACTGGATCCAGACCGAACTCGGCGACACCACCTACCTCGACACCGAACCGTGGCGGGGCGAGCCGCTGCTGGCCTACCTGCGCAAGATGGTCTTCTGGTCGGATGTCGCCCCGGCCGCCGCCGACATGGCCGTGCTTTCGCTGTTGGGTCCGCGACTGGCCGACCGGGCGGTGCTCGACGTGCTCGGCCTGGACGCGCTGCCCGCCGAGCTGACGGCGCTTCCGCTGGCCGGCGGTGGCTTTGTGCGCCGGATGCCCGGCGCCCCCGCCGGGCAGATCGAACTCGATCTGCTGGTCCCCCGTGGCGACTCCGCCGGTTGGCAGGAACGTCTGGTGCAGGCCGGCCTGCGGCCCGCGGGGGTTTGGGCCTACGAAGCCCACCGGGTGGCGGCGCTGCGGCCGCGACTGGGCGTCGACACCGACGAGCGCACGATTCCGCACGAGGTGGGGTGGATCGGCAGCGCCGTTCATTTGGACAAGGGCTGTTACCGCGGGCAAGAGACCGTCGCCCGCGTGCACAACCTCGGCAGACCGCCCCGCATGCTCGTGCTGTTGCACCTCGACGGCTCCGTCGAGCGTCCCTCGACGGGTGACCCGGTGCTGGCCGGCGGGCGCGCCATCGGCCGCCTCGGCACCGTGGTGGATCACGTGGACCTCGGGCCCGTGGCCCTGGCGCTGTTGAAGCGCGGGGTGCCGGCCGACACCGAACTGGCGACCGGCCCGCAGGGCGCGGTGGCCGCGGTGATCGACGCCGATTCGCTGCCGCCGACGGAACAGATCGGCGCGGGACGGCTGGCCGTTGAACGGTTGCGGGGCGGTGCGAGATAATTGTGAATGACGTCCGCCACAGCGGCAGGGGGCACCGACGCCCAACCGTAAGGCACGGTAAACTGTCGGCAGGACAATAACGACACCAGGAGATCGGAGCCGCCTACTCGTTAGGCCGCTCCGTTATTGCGCGAGGGGGTTCCCCCATGGGCCGCGGCCGGGCTAAGGCAAAGCAGACCAAGGTTGCTCGAGAACTCAAATACAGTTCTCCGCAGACCGACTTCCAGCGGCTTCAGCGCGAGCTGGCGGGGTCGGATGCCGCCGACTCCAGCGAGCCGGAGGACGACGGGGTCGGCGACTCCTGGGAAGACAGCGACGACTGGCGTCGCTAAGACTCACGTCGCTGTGCCGGCCCTGCAATCCGCTTCGATTCGGCGCTGACCCGGCTTTCGCCTTCTAAAACCTCGGGTGCTGCCCGACGAGCTTTGCCCGCGGGCCTTCTTTTCCGCCTTTGCACACTGTGCCCAACACCCAGCAGTCCAAGTGGCGGGCCGTCAGGATGGCCAGTGCGCGGTCGGTGTCCTCCGGCGCGACAACGGCGACCATGCCCACGCCCATGTTGAACGTCTTCTCCATCTCCTCGCGCGTCACCCGCCCGCGCTGGGCGATCATCGCGAACACCGGTGCGGGCGTCCAGGTCCCGCGGTCGATTTCGGCGACCAGGCCGTGCGGGATGACGCGTTGCAGGTTGCCGGCGAGCCCGCCACCGGTGACATGGCAGAAGGTGCGGACATGCGTTTCCGCGGCCAGCGCCAGGCAGTCTTTGGCGTAGATCCGCGTGGGCTCCAACAGCTCTTCGCCCAGCGTGCGGCCGAACTCCTCGACGTAGCCGGCGAGGTTCATCCGATCGATCTCCAGAAGCACCGCACGGGCCAGCGAGTAGCCGTTGGAATGCAGGCCGGAGGAGCCCATCGCGATGATCGTGTCGCCGGGTTTGACGCGATCGGGCCCCAGCACGTCGTCCGCCTCGACGACGCCGATACCCGTCGCCGAGATGTCGTAGTGGTCGGGTTCCATCAGGCCGGGGTGCTCGGCGGTTTCCCCGCCCAGCAGCGCACAGCCGGCACGCACGCATCCCTCGGCGATACCCGCCACGATGGCGCTGAGGCGTTCGGGCACGGTCCGGCCCACCGCGATGTAGTCCTGCAGGAACAGCGGCTCGGCGCCGCAGACCACGAGGTCGTCGACCACCATCGCGACCAGGTCCAGGCCGACGGTGTCGTGCTTGTCCATGGCCTGGGCGACCGCCAGCTTGGTTCCCACACCGTCGGTGGACGCGGCCAGCAGCGGTTCGCGGTAGTCGTTGCGCAAAGCGAACAACCCGGCGAACCCGCCCAGGCCGCCCCGCACCTCTGGTCTGGTCGCCTTCGTCGCCAGCGGCTTGAACATCTCGACGGCACGGTCGCCGGCCTCGATGTCCACCCCGGCCGACGCGTAGGTGATGCCGTGGCTGCCCGGGTTTCGTCCGGGGCTTTTTCCGGGATCCGTCATCGCGATAAAGGCTACCGGGCGCCGCCGACCGCCGTAATCAAACGTCGTGGAAGGGGCGAACCGGACGTCCGTCAGTGGACGATCGGGACTTCGTCGGGCGCCAGCTCGTCGAGCCCGGCTCCGCGCGCGGCGTTGGCGAGCATGTGCTCGATGACGTTCTTACCCAAGGCCGTCTCCTCGGGCAGCTCGATGGGATAGCGGCCGTCGAAGCAGGCGGTGCACAGCCGCGACGCGGGTTGTTCGGACGCCGCGACCAAGCCGCGCAGCGAGATGTAGCCAAGGGAGTCGGCGCCGATGGCGTGCCGCACCGCTTCGAGCATTTCTTCCTTGTCCTGCACGGCGTTCGCGATCAGCTCGGCCGGCGACGGGAAGTCGATGCCGTAGAAGCAGGGCCATTTCACCGGTGGCGAGGCGATCCGGACGTGGACTTCGACGGCCCCGGCCTCGCGCAGCATGCGTAGCAGCGCGCGCTGGGTGTTCCCGCGCACGATCGAGTCGTCGACGACGATCAGCCGCTTGCCGCGGATGACCTCACGAAGTGGGTTGAGCTTCAGCCGGATACCGAGTTGGCGGATGGTCTGGGACGGCTGGATGAAGGTCCGCCCGACATAGGCGTTCTTCATCAGGCCCTGCCCGTAGGGAATGCCCGACTCCTGCGCGTATCCGACCGCGGCGGGGGTGCCCGACTCGGGGACACCGATCACCAGGTCGGCCTCGACCGGGCATTCGCGGGCCAGGCGGCGGCCGATCTCCACCCGGGTGGCGTGCACGGACCGGCCGGCGATCGTGCTGTCCGGGCGTGCCAGGTAGACATACTCGAAGATGCAGCCCTTGGGGGTTGGGTTGGCGAAGCGCGTGGAGCGCACGCCGTCGGCGTCGATCGCCAGGAGCTCGCCCGGCTCGATGTCGCGCACGAACGAGGCGCCGACGATGTCCAGCGCCGCCGTTTCCGAGGCCACCACCCAGCCGCGATCCAGCCGACCGAGTGAAAGGGGCCGCACGCCGTGGGGATCGCGGCACGCATACAGCGTGTTCTCGTCCATGAACGTCAGGCAGAACGCGCCACGCACGGTGGGCAGCAAGTCCAGGGCCGCCTGCTCGAGGGTGGAATCCGCCGCGCCGTGCGCCAGCAGCGCGCCCAGGATGTCGGAATCCGTCGTCGCCGGTGCCGGGCAGCGCCGGGCGATCAGTCCCGCGTCGCGGGCGCGGGCGGCCAACTCGGCGGTGTTGACCAGATTTCCGTTGTGCCCCAAGGCGACACCGGTGCCGGCTGCGGTGTTGCGGAACACCGGCTGCGCGTTCTCCCAGGTGGTGTCGCCGGTGGTTGAGTAGCGGCAATGGCCGATGGCCACGTGACCCTGCATCGCGGCGAGCGTCTGCTCGTCGAAAACCTGGCTGACCAAGCCCAGGTCTTTGAACACGAGCACCTGTGATCCATCGGCGACGGCGATGCCCGCGGCTTCCTGCCCGCGATGCTGCAGGGCGTACAAGCCGTAATAGGTGAGCTTTGCAACGTCTTCACCCGGGGCCCAGACCCCGAATACACCACACTCTTCACGGGGCGAGTTCAGGTCCTGCTCGGGTTCCTGGTTGGTCACAATTGGGGGGCTCCCTGGGGAACGGTTGGTGACGTAACGGAGTCTACGGGTCCGACGCCCGCGACCGCGAATTAACCGCGCGTGTTGCAGGGCGAAAATTCCCGTGCCCGACTGTAAACCTGCACTTCAGGCTTACTATTCAGCCGAGATCGAACAGCGGCAGACAGTGTTCGATCTCACCGGCCCGAGAGCCGGAAAGCCCCAGCGCACCGCCGTCCTTCGCCCGTTGGAAGGACAACATCCCGGTCGCCAGCAGCAGCCACGTCCGCGGATCGGTCTCCACCACGTTGGGCGGCGTGCCACGCGTGTGCCGGGGGCCGGCGATGCACTGCACCGCGACGAAGGGCGGAATCCGCACCTCGACACTGGCGCCGGGTGCCGCGGCGGCCAGGGTGCGGGCGGTGAGCCGAACGGCGGCGCCGAGGCTCTCGCGGTCGGGGGCCGGCCGGGATTCGTCGCGCAGCCAGTCCGCGACGGCCAACACGGCCTGCTGAGTCTTTGCCGGATCGGCCTTTTGACGGGCGGCCATACCCTAGGGTCTCAAACTCATGGGGCGTCGGCGCGTGCGGCGCGGGCCACCGTATAGGTCCGTCGGGCTCGTGACGGTGGTCATCATCGGGTTGGTCGGGTCGCTGCTGTACCTGCAGTTCCGCGGTGACCTCACGCCCACGACGAAGTTGACCATGGTGGCCGCCCGGGTCGGCCTGGTCTTGGACCCCGGCTCCAAGGTCACCTACAACGGGGTCCAGATAGGCCGGGTGGTCGGCATTTCCGAGATCACCCGTGACGGCACGCCTGCCGCCAAGCTGGTACTGGACATCACCCCGAGGTACCTCAAGCTGATCCCGGCCAACGTGGCGGCCACCATCAAGGCGACCACGGTGTTCGGCAACAAGTACGTCGCGTTGAGCTCGCCGCCGCGGCCGGCGCCGCAACCGATCACACCGACGACGGTGATCGAGGCGACGTCGGTCACCACTGAGTTCAACACGGTGTTCGAGACGCTCGTCTCGATCGCGCAGCAGGTCGACCCGGTCAAGGTGAACCTGACGCTCAGCGCGGCCGCGCAAGCCCTGACCGGATTGGGCGCCAGGTTCGGCGCCTCCCTGATCAACGGCAACGCGATCCTCGACGACGTGAACCCGCGGATGCCCGAAATCCGCGCCGACGTCGCGCGGTTGGCCGCTCTCGGCGAGACCTACGCCAATGCCTCGCCGGACCTGTGGGCCGCGCTCGACCACGCGGTGACCGCGGCACGCACGCTCAACCGCCAGCAAGTCGATCTGGATGCCGCGTTGCTCGCCGCGGCCGGGCTCGGGGACACGGGCGCCGACGTCATCGGCCGCGGGGGCCCATACCTTGCACGGGGGGCCGGCGATTTGGTCACCTCCAGCCAGCTGCTCGACGAGTACAGTCCGGAGATCTTCTGCACCATCCGCAATTTCGCGGAGGTCGGGCCCAAGATCCACAACGCCCTCGGCGACAACGGCTACTCGCTGGGCGCACACGCCGCGGGCGCGATCGCCGGGGCGCCGAACCCGTACATCTGGCCGGAAAATCTGCCCCGCACCAATGCCAGGGGCGGCCCCGGCGGGCGGCCGGGCTGTTGGCAGACGATCACCCGGCAGCTGTGGCCGGCGCCGTTTCTGGTGATGGACACCGGCGCAAGCATGGCTCCCTACAACCACTTCGAGCTCGGCTCACCACTTTTCGTCGAGCACGTATGGGGCCGCCAGGTGGGCGACTACACCATCAACCCCTGACGCCACCGCACGCTAAGCGCGGCGATCGCGCCGGCCTCGTTGATGGCCAGGTGCACCAGCATGGGCGCGGCGAGGCTGCCGGAGCGGTCCGCGAGCCAGGCGAACAGCCAGCCCGCGACGCCCGTCACCAGCACGGTGCCCAGCACCGGCTCGCCCGTCGCCCTCGCGTCGGCAATGTGGGAGAGCCCAAAGGTCGCCGCCTGCAACAATCTTCCGCCCTGCGCGCCGAAGGCACCGGATGCGGCGGTGGTCAGCGCCGCACGGAAGGCGGCCTCCTCGGCCCAGACGGTCCCGACGGGAATCTGCAGCAGCAGCCAGCCGGGCGCCGACCCGGGTGCCTCACGGTCGGCCATGGACGCCCGCACCAACGGCACCGTCGTCGTCGCGGCGATCACGGTCGCCGCCGCCGCACCGGCCGTCGACCCCAGGCGCAGCCCCGACCACAGCCGCGGCGGAGATAGCCCCAGCGGTGCGCGCGTCACAAGCACCAGCAACCCGGCCGCACCCGCCTGGAGGGCGCTCCGCCAAGCCGTGGGCAGTCGCGGGCCGACGAAGCTCCAGCCGACCAGGGCGGCGGCCAGAGAGAACACCTGGGTCCGACGAAAACCGCTGTCCCCCATCAGGGTTTGCCGCTACGGCTCATCCGAACAGCCGCGGCAGCACCGCCTCGGACGTCTCGCGCAGTTCGGCCAGCGACACGGTGAACAGGCCCTGAACCTCGACCGCGGCCGAGGCCTCGTCGACAACGCCGACGCGCACCGCCGGCAGTCCGCGCGCCTCACACATGGCCCGGAACCGGCTCTCCTCGGTCCGCGGCACCGCCACCAGGGCCCGCCCCGCCGACTCGGAGAACAGCATCACGAACGGATCGGCCCCCTCGGGAAGCACGATGCGGCAACCGGTTTCACCCGCCAGCGCCGCCTCCACAACGGCCTGCGCGAGGCCGCCTTCCGATAGGTCGTGCGCCGCGGACACCAGCCCGTCGCGAGACGCCGCGCTCAACACCTCGGCCAGCAGCTTTTCGCGCGCCAGATCGACCGCGGGCGGCAAGCCACCCAGATGGTCGGCGGTTACCTGCGCCCAGATGGAACCGTCGAACTCGTCGCGGGTATCTCCCAGCAGCATCAGGGTCTCGCCCGGTTCGGCGCCCAGGCCGGTGGGGATGCGCCGGGCGACGTCATCGAGCACGCCGAGCACGCCCACGACGGGCGTGGGCAGGATCGCCACCGAGCCGGTCTGGTTGTAGAAGCTGACGTTACCGCCGGTCACCGGAATGCCAAGCGCCGCACACCCATCGGCCAGCCCCCGCACCGCCTGGGAGAACTGCCACATCACGCCGGGGTCTTCCGGGGAGCCGAAGTTGAGGCAATTGGTGACCGCGACCGGGGTGGCGCCGGTGACGGCGACGTTGCGGTAGGCCTCGGCCAGCGCGAGTTGCGCCCCGGCATAGGGATCGAGCAGCGTGTAGCGCCCCGACGCGTCGGTCGAGAGCGCGATGCCGCGGCCGGTGGCCTCGTCGACGCGGAGCACGCCGCCGTCGGCGTGCTCGGCCAGCACGGTGTTGCCGCGCACGTACCGGTCGTACTGTTCGGTGATGAAGGCGCGGCTGCACAGGTGCGGGCTACCCAGCAGCGCAAGCAGAGTCGCGTGCAACTCCTCCCCGGTCTTCGGGCGCGGGAGGCGCGTTGACCGGTCGGCGTTCAGGGCGTCCTGCGACTCGGGCCGTGCGACCGGCCGCTGGTACACCGGCCCCTCGTGGGCCACGGTGCGCGGCGGCACGTCGACCACCGTCTCGCCGCGCCAGGTGATCCGCAACCGGTCACCGTCGGTGACCTCTCCGATCACGGTGGCCAGCACCTCCCACTTGCGGCACACCGCCATGAAGGCGTCCACGTTCTCCGGTGCCACCACCGCGCACATCCGCTCCTGCGACTCGCTGCAGAGCACCTCCGCGGGCGTCATGTCCTTGGCCCGCAACGCGACGGTGTCGAGTTGGACCGCCATGCCGCCATCTCCGGCCGACGCCAATTCGGAAGTGGCGCAAGCTAATCCCGCACCGCCAAGGTCCTGGATGCCGATCACCAAACCGCCCGCGTAGAGCTCGAGGCAGCACTCGATGAGTACCTTCTCCATGAAGGGGTCGCCCACCTGGACCGAGGGCAGCTTCTTGCGGGATCCCTCAGCGTCGAAGGTGTCCGACGCGAGCACCGACACCCCGCCGATGCCGTCGAGCCCGGTGCGCGCACCGAACAGGATGATCTTGTTGCCGGTGCCCGAGGCGAACGCCAGGTGCAGGTCCTCCTGGCGTAACACGCCCACGCACAACGCGTTTACCAACGGATTGCCGGCGTAGCACGCGTCGAAGACCGTCTCGCCGCCGATGTTGGGCAGCCCCAGCGAGTTGCCGTAGCCGCCGATGCCGCGGACCACCCCGTCGACCACCCGGCGCGTGTCGGGCGCGTCGGCGGCGCCGAACCGAAGCTGGTCCATCACGGCGACCGGCCGCGCGCCCATGGCCATGATGTCGCGAACGATGCCGCCCACGCCGGTCGCCGCGCCCTGATAGGGCTCGACGTAGGACGGGTGGTTGTGGGACTCCACTTTGAAGGTGACGGCCCAGCCGTCGCCGATGTCCACCACACCGGCGTTCTCGCCGATGCCGGCCAGCATGCCGGCGCGCATCTCGTCGGTGGTGGTCGCGCCGAAGTAGCGCAGGTGCACCTTGGACGACTTGTACGAGCAGTGTTCGCTCCACATCACCGAGTACATCGCCAACTCGGTGTCGGTGGGCCTGCGGCCAAGGATCTCGCGGATCCGCTGGTACTCGTCGTCCTTGAGGCCGAGTTCATGAAACGGTTGGGGCTGGTCGGGGGTACTGGCGGCGTGTTCGACGGTGTCGATGGTGTGTGCGCGCGCGCTCGTCCCGGAGACAGTCACCCGAACAGTGTAAGAGCGCTACCTGCCATGGAGCAGGGTGGCGCTGGCGGCGTCGGCCGGATAGAACAGCTCGACGGTCAGTTCGGCGAGGGTGACGTCGAGCGGAGTCCCGAACGTCGTCAATGTCGTGAACATCGACAGCGGTTGCCCGCCGCCGATATCCAGCACGAAAGGGATGAGCAGCGCGCCGGCGCCATCCGGTGGCGCGCCGCGCGCGTCGGCGGCGGCCGCGACTCCCGGATATCCGCGCACCTCGTCATCGAGCGCCTGCAGGCCCGGATCGCCGGTGATCGCGATCGCGCGCCGGAGCTGGTGCAGCAAGCAGCCCGCCCATTCTCCGAAATTCAGCGTCCGTCCGGCCAGGCCGTCGGGGTGCAGCGACAGCCGGTAGACGTTGGCCGGTGGGCCGAGCAGCTCCGCGGGCAGGCCTGCGGTCAGCGCCGACGCCGCGGCGTTGGCCCCCACGATGTTCCAGCAGCGGTCGATCACGATGCCCGGGTAGGGGTCGTGGGCATCGAGGAGGCGCTGCACCGCGTCACGGGCTGGGGTCATCGCGGCATCCTCGAGCGGGCGCGACTGGTAACGCGGGGCGAATCCGGCGGCAAGCAGCAGCGTGTTGCGCTCCCGCAGCGGAATGTCGAGGCCTTCGGCAAGGGCGAGCACCATCTCCGCACTGGGGCGCGAGCGGCCGGTTTCTATGAAGCTCACGTGCCTGGCCGACACACCCACAGTTAGCGACAGGTCGAGCTGACTCACCCGTCGACGCTCCCGCCATTCGCGCAACAGGGCGCCTACCGCCGCGTGGCTCACCAAGCCACGGTAACCACGCCGGTGTACCCGTAGCGATGACCTCGGAGGTAATTGTGCCGCCGCACGCCGCCGCGACACGCTTGGCGCAACGCGCTCGACGGGAACGCCAGACCCAAGGAGGAACAATGACCGACGTCCAATCCGCCCCCAAGTTCAGCGCCGAGGTGTTCGCGGCGTACTGGGCCGCGCCGACCATGTCGCGCGGCTTCGACATCTTGGCCGATGACATCGTGGGCTACTGGCCGGGTGACCCCGAGCCGGTCCGCGGCATCGAGCCCTACACGGCGAAGATCGCCGAAATACTCGACGCCGCACCGGATTTGAAGCTCGAGGTGATCGACAGCGCCACCGTGCCCGGCGCGGACCCCGGCGAGGAACTGGTGTTTTTGCACTACGTCGGCCGCGGCACCGGACCCGACGGGCCGTTCCAGATCCGGGGAATCGACCGGGTTCGCACCCGCGACGGAATCGTCGTGGAGAACGTCATCCGCTACGACCCGCTGTTCCTCGCCCACGGCTGAACGGCAAGACTCGAGTGTGCGCTCCGGTACTTCGGTGTGCGCGGGTGGCGGGAATCGCGCGATAATCCCGCCCTACCTGCACACTCAACGCCGAGGGCGCACACTCGTCGGCCGCGAGCTATTGACCCACGATGCAGAAGACGTTGCCCTCGGGGTCGGCCAGCACCACCCAGCGAAAATCGTCGCCGAACGTGTGCCGGCCGACCTCGGTGGCCCCGGCGGCCGTCAGCCGGGACGCCTCGGCATCAACGTCGGCGGCACCGAAGTCGAGGTGCACGCGGTTTTTCCCGGGCGTGGGATCGGGCACCTTCTGGAATCCGAGCCGCGGTCCCGCCGACAAACTCACCGCGGTGAACTCGTCGGCGAGCAACTCCTGCGTCGTGCCACCGAACTGCTCGGCCCACCATGCGGCCAGCTGCGCGGGATCGTGGCAGTCGAAGGTGATCATCTCCACGCTGAGCGCCATACCGCCAGACCTTAGGCCTCAGAGGGGTTCGGGCGAAAGGAACGCCCGCATCGCCGCCGAGTAGGCGGCCACGTCATGAGCGCCCATCAACTCACGGGCGGAATGCATCGCCAGCTGCGGAGCGCCCACGTCGACGGTGGGGATCCCGGTGCGCGCCGAGGCCAGCGGACCGATCGTCGACCCGCACGGCAGGTCGGCGCGATGCTCGTAACGCTGCAGGGACACCCCGGCCTGCGCACAGGCCAAGGCGAAGGCCGCGGCCGTGCGTCCGTCGGTGGCGTACCGCAGGTTCGGGTGCACCTTGAGGACGGGTCCGGCGTTGACCTCGATGAGGTGACCGGGCTCGTGGCGCTCCGGATAGTTGGGGTGCGTGGCGTGCGCCATGTCGGCCGAGGCCAGCAACGAGTCGGGCAGCCGGCGCAGGAAGTCTTCCCGGGTGCCGCCGGCCGCGAGCACGATCCGCTCCAAAACGGTGCCCAGCAGGTCGGACTGGGCTCCGTGGTCGGAGGACGAACCGACCTCCTCATGGTCGAAGAGCACCAGCACGGGCAGGAAATCCCGCGGCAACGGAGCCTCGTCCAAGGTCAGCAACGCCTCCATGCCGGCATAACAACTGGCCTGGTTGTCCAGCCGGGGCGCACTCAGCAGGTCGGCGTCGGCGCCGACCACCGTCGACGGGGTCAGGTCGTGGGTCATCAGGTCGGCGGCCAGCACGGCGGTGGGCGACACCCCGGCGCGTTCGGCGACGAAGTCGACGAACGGTTTCGCTTCGGCGCCGGCGCCCCACACCGCGTTGACGTGTCGCTGCGGGTCCAGCGTCAACGACTTTCGGTCCTCGGCCAGGTGGATGGCCAGTTGCGGTACCCGCAGGATCGGGTCGTCGACCCGGACCAGCCGGTGCTCGATCCCGGCGCCGTCACGCACCGACAACCGTCCGCTGATGCCGAGGTCGCGGTCCAGCCACGAGTTCAGCCACGCTCCCCCGTACGGCTCGAGGGCCAGAACGCGCCAGCCGGCGACCAAGCGATCCGGATGCTGCTTGACCCGGAGATTGGGGCTGTCGGTGTGCGCGCCGACGATCCGGAACGGACCGTCTTTTCCGTCGGAGTGCCAGGCGACCAGCGAGCCGGCCCGCACCGTGAAGTAGCGCCCCGGTGTGTCCGGCCAGCGCTCGGCCTCTCGCAGTTCGGTGTAGGCGGCGGCGGTCAACCGCGCGGCCACCGTCGCGCAGACGTGAAACGGCGACGGAGAAGCGTCGATGAAATCGCAGAGGCCTGCGGCGCTGGCCGACATGTTCAACATCATGGCTGTCGGCGACGTGCGTCGCCACGCTAGGTCCCATTGCGCGGCTCCTTACTCACGCCCTTCCGGCGCTCGACGTCGCCACGCTAGGTCCCATTGCGCGGCTCCTTACTCACGCCCTTCCGGCGCTCGACGTCGCCACGCTAGGGTCAGGAGAGTGCCCCCCGTCCAGCTGCAGCCGATCCTCGAGCCGTTGACGCCGGCGGCGGTCTTTTTGGTAGTGACCATCGACGACGGCGGAGAAGCCACGGTTCATGACGCGCTGCCCGACATTTCCGGGCTGGTGCGCGCGATCGGTTTTCGCGAGCCTCCGAAACGGTTGTCGGCCATCACCTCTATCGGCTCGCAGGCGTGGGACCGCTTGTTCACCGGCCCGCGTCCCGCAGAGTTGCACCCGTTCGTCGAATTAAAAGGCCCGCGGCACACCGCCCCGGCCACGCCCGGGGACCTCTTGTTTCACATCCGTGCCGAGAGCCTGGACGTGTGTTTCGAACTCGCCGACCGCATTTTGAGGTCGATGGCCGGTGCGGTCACGGTGGTCGATGAGGTGCACGGCTTTCGCTACTTCGACAACCGTGACCTGTTGGGCTTCGTCGACGGCACCGAGAACCCCGACGGTCAGCTGGCCGTCAGCGCCACCGCGATCGGCGCCGAGGATCCCGAGTTCGAGGGCTGCTGCTATGTGCACGTGCAGAAGTACCTGCACGAAATGGATTCGTGGAATTCGCTTTCGGTCAGCGAGCAGGAGCTGGTCATCGGCCGCACCAAGCTGGAGAACCTCGAACTCGACGACGACGATAAGCCGGCCAACTCCCACATCGCCCTCAACGTCATCACCGACGACGATGGCACCGAGCTGAAGATCGTGCGGCACAACATGCCATTCGGTGAACTCGGCAAAGGCGAGTACGGCACCTATTTCATCGGCTATTCCCGCACGCCGCGGGTCACCGAACAGATGCTGCGGAACATGTTTTTCGGAAATCCGCCCGGCAATACCGACCACATCCTCGAATTCTCCACCGCGATCACCGGTGGCCTGTTCTTCTCCCCCACCGTCGACTTCCTCGACGATCCACCGCCACTGCCGGCAGCGCCGGTGGCGGAAACGCCTGCCGCACAGGACGGCTCGCTTTCGATCGGCAGCCTGAAAGGAACCCCTTCATGAACAACCTCTACCGCGACCTGGCACCGGTCACCGAAGCCGCCTGGGAAGAAATCGAATTGGAGGCGACCCGGACGTTCAAGCGTCATGTCGCCGGACGCCGGGTGGTGGACGTGAGCGGACCCGGCGGCCCGGTGACGGCGGCGGTCAGCACCGGCCGGCTGATCGATGTGGCGTCGCCCTCCGACGGTGTGGAGGCTCATCTGCGGGCAAGCAAACCCCTTGTCCGGCTGCGGGTTCCGTTCACCCTGTCCCGCTACGAGATCGACAACGTGGAACGTGGCGCGCAGGACTCCGACTGGGACCCGGTCAAGGCCGCCGCCAAGAAGCTGGCATTTGTCGAGGACCGCGCCATCTTCGAGGGCTACCCCGCCGCGTCGATCGAGGGCATCCGCGCGGCCAGCTCGAACAAGCCGTTGACGTTGCCGGCGGATCCCCGCGAGATTCCGGACGTCATCACCCAGGCGATCTCCGAACTGCGGCTGGCCGGTGTCGACGGCCCCTACTCGGTGCTGCTATCAGCCGACGTCTACACGAAGGTCAGCGAGACCACCGAACACGGATATCCGATCCTCGAACACATCGACCGGTTGGTTCCCGGCGACATCATCTGGGCGCCGGCGATCGACGGTGCTTTCGTGCTGACCACCCGGGGCGGGGACTTCGACCTGCAGCTGGGGACCGACGTCTCGATCGGCTACACCAGCCATGACGCGGAGACCGTGCAGCTGTATCTGCAGGAGACGCTGACGTTCCTGTGCTACACCGCGGAGGCCGCCGTCCCACTGGGCTCCTAGGAATAAACGCCAGCGACCCGCTGCTGACGGGGAGGCAAGTAACTCTCTCCTGGAGGCAGGGTTCGATGGCAGCAACAATGGCCGGCTCCACCGCGCTAGTGACCGGGGCCACGTCAGGGATCGGCCGGGCGATCGCGCTACAACTCGCCGAACGCGGGGTCGAGGTGGTGGTACACGGCCGCAGCGCCGAACGCGGCGAGAAGACCGTCCGTGAGATCGAAAATGCCGGTGGCAGAGCGCGATTCGTGGGCGCAGACCTCACCGACAGCGCAGACGTGCGCCGCCTGGCGGCCGAAGCGGGACCGGTCGACATACTGGTCAACAACGCCGGCATCTACCAATTCGGAGCCACCGTTGACACCGACGACGCAACGTTCGACGACCATGTGAACGTGAACTTGCGCGCCCCGTACATCTTGGTCCAGCAACTGGTGCCGGCAATGATCGAGCGCGGCGGCGGCGCCGTCGTCAACGTCGGCACCGTTGCAGCCTCGGTGCCGGCGAGCGGGGCAGGGATCTACGGCGCCACCAAAGCCGGCCTGGAGCTGCTGACGCGCGTCTGGGCGGATGAGTTCGGCCGGTCCGGGGTACGGGTGAACGCGATCGCGCCAGGGCCAACCGACACTCCCGGTGTGGCGGTCACACCGGGAGTGCTGGACACGGTGGCGGCCAGCACCGCGATCGGCCGGCCGGCCGAGCCGAGTGAGATCGCGAGCGCGGTCGTCTTCCTCAGCTCCCCCGACGCCAGCTATGTCAACGGCGCTGTCGTCCCCGTGAGCGGCGGTCAACGCGCGATCGCCGCCTGAGGCAACGGTTTCCGCTACAGATCGAGCACCAGCTCGGTGTCTGGGGCCGCCGAGCAGATGAGCACGGTCCCGGGCTCGGGAGGCTCCAGGGGCTGTTGCACATATCTGGCGCTGCCGGCAACGATGCCGGTCACACACACGTGGCAGACCCCGCTTCGGCAGGAATATCGAGTGGGCACGTCGCACGCTTCGGCCAACTCGAGAATGCTTGCGCAGTCGGAGGACCAGGGAACCGTCAGGCCGCTGCGCGCGAACGTGATCGCCGGCCCCGTCCCCGGACGGCCCGCCGGGGGATGCGGTGGGTTACGAGGGGCACCGTCGACGATGCCGGGGTTGATCGGCGGCAGGGTGCCGAACAGTTCACTATGGATCCGTTGAGGGTCGAGCCCAGCAGCGGTCAAGGCATCGCGCATGTCGCTCATGAATTGGGTTGGGCCGCAAAGGCACGCCGTCGCGTCGGCCGGGATACCCAGCGCCGCGATGGCCGGGCCGTTCAAACGGCCTTGTGCCTGCGTGTAGAACACCGACTTCCGCGCCCGCGGCAGTGATCCGATCAAGCTGGCGACTTCGGTTGCGAACGCTTGTGTTTCACGATTGCGGTCGGTGTGTACCCACCAGATGTCGCGGTCGCTGCGGGCCGCCGAGAGCGCATGCAGCATGGCCAGGACGGGCGTGATGCCGATACCCGCCGACATCAGCAACACCGGGTTGTCGCCATCGGTGAGGTAGAACTCGCCGCGCGGGGCGGCGGCCTCGACCACCGAGCCCGGCTCGACGTGCTCGTGCAACCATCGGCTCACCAGACCGCGCTCTTCGCGTTTGACGCTGATGCGGTAGTACCCCGCGGCGGGGTCTCCCGAGAGGGAGTAACTACGCAGCGGGGGCGGCGCGCCCGCGCCGGGTATCCGCACCGTGAGGTATTGCCCCGGGAGCGGCGCCGGCAGGTCGGAACCGTCATCAGCCTCCAGTTGGATGGACATCACTTGTGGGCTCTCCCCGCGTGTTGCGCTGACGCGCAACGGGCGAAATCCGACCCATGCCGCTGGTGCGCCCGGGAGTACGGATGTGGATCCCAGCGGTGATTCGAGCATGTCCCGAAACGACTGCTGCCAGCCGGGGCTGAGCGCAGGCACGTCGACGATCTTGCGGAGCTGGCCGAGTCTGCGGTTCGGCAGATACAACAGCGCGTCTACGTCGGCGACGCTGAGCCCGTGCCGGCCGCGGCGAATTCGCACGATCTCGTCGCCCGCGCGGACCTGCCCCTCGGTGATCACCCGAAAGTAGAAGCCCGGCCGACGTTGCGATACAAGGAGATTCGGCATTCTAGGCTCGTCCAGACGCATTCCGACCCGGAAGCATGTGACCCGGGGCTGGGTGACTTCGAACTCGGCTTCACCAATCCGGTAGCGGTCCCCTATACACACATCGTCGTCGGGCAGGCCGGTGACCGTGAAATTCTCCCCGAAGTCGCCGGGCACGAGGTCGTCACGTCCCAGATATTGCTTCCAGAAGTCATAGGATTCGGTCTGGTACACCATGACGGCACGCTGCTCACCGCCGTGGCCGGCGAGATCACCCTGGCCGTCGCCGTCGATGTTCAGGCGGCGCACCGTGACCGGCCCCTCAACCGGCGATTTCCAGATCCCCGTGTAGACGGTCTTGTCCCGCCACCGCACGTCCTTGGGCATGCCGACGTTCACCGAAATCAGCGCGCCCATAGCGTGACCTCCGAACCCCGTAACTGGGATGGCTGGCCCAGAATATGCCGCGCCGGGCCGGCAGGCAACAGGAGGCGGCACTGGTGCCGCGAACCCGTTATGGTGCATACTGGGTTGTGCAACCCATTATCGCGAGAAGCGGCAGAGTTCTACCCGTCCACCGACGCCCCGGCGTCGGAGGACGACAACCGAGGAGGAAAGTCATGCCGGCTGTCCATCATCGATACGCCACCGTCGACGGTCACCGGCTCTTCTTCCGCCAAGGGGGCGACCCGAACGCTCCCGCGCTCGTGCTGTTGCACGGCTTTCCGACCAGCTCCTACATGTTCCGGCATCTGCTGCCGGCACTCGCGGACCGCTATCACGTCATCGCACCCGACCACCTCGGCTTCGGGCTTTCTGACGCGCCGTCGGTGCAACAGTTCGACTACACCTTCGACGCGCTGACCGACCTCACCGCCGGCCTTGTCCGCGCGCTCGGCATCGACAGATATGCCATGTACGTCCAGGATTACGGCGCGCCGATCGGTTGGCGACTTGCGCTGCGCGACCCGTCGGCGATCACGGCGATCATCACCCAGAACGGCAACGGCTACGACGCGGGATTCGTCGACGACTTCTGGAAGGTCGTGCGGGCCTACCAAGGCGAGCAAACGCCCGAGACCGAGGCCGCGGTACGGCAGTTCCTCACGCTGGACGCCACCCGGTGGCAATACGTCACCGGCGTTCCCGACGAGACCCTGCTCGACCCCGAATCCTGGCTACACGACTACGCGCTCATATCGCGTCCCGGCAACGACCTGGTGCAGTTGAAGCTGTTGCGGGACTATGCGACCAACGCGCCGCTCTATCCACGCCTGCATGACTACTTTCGCGCCAGCCAGGTGCCCCTGCTCGCGGTGTGGGGTCGCGGCGACGAGATATTCGGCCCGGCCGGTGCCGAGGCGTTCACCGACGACCTCCCCGATGCCGAGATCCGGCTGCTCGACGGCGGGCACTTCCTGCTGGAGTCCGCGCTGGACGAGGTCGCCGAATTGATACTTCGCTTCCTGGCAAAGGTTGACATGACCGCTTGACCGGGACCGCCGGCGCCTTGGGCGCTTCATTGGGTTGGATATCCCATAGTTCGGGGCGGCCGCGAGTTAGCCTGACGCGATGGCCCATCCCGACGTTCAGGACGAACAACGGTTGACCGCCAAGGGGCGTGCCACCCGGGACCGCATCGTGGAAGCGGCCGCCCAACTGATCGTCACCGAGGGCCTCTCCGCGTCGAACATGGAGAACGTGCGCAGGGCGGCGTCCGTCAGCGGTTCGCAGCTCGCCCATTATTTCGCCGACAAGAACGCCCTCATTCGCGCGGTCATCCGGCGTCAGATCGGCGTGGTTTTGGACTTTCACCGGCAGCCCAAGCTCGGTGGTCTGGCTTCGTTCGCCGACTTCGAGCGGTGGGCCGACCTCAACATGCGATACCTCAGGCGCATTGGATATTTCGGCACGCCCACCTATCACGCTCTTGCCGCGCAGCTGGCGAAGTCCGACGACGCGACACGCGAAACGCTGGGAGCCGGCTATTGGCAGTGGGTCGACCTGCTCGACGCGGCGATCCAGCGAATGAAAGACGACGGCATCGTGGTCGCTGAAGCCGACTCGCGAGCGCTGGCGATCGTGATCGTCGCCGCCCATCAGGGCGGTGGCACATTGGCCTTCACCTACCGCGCGGAATGGCCGCACGCCGACGCCGTCCGCTTCGCGATCAACCACCTGCGCAGCTTCGCCACCGATCCCGGCGAGCGGGTTGCCCGGCCCGCCCGGCGTCCTCGGCGCCTGCGCGAGGGCCGCGCCCTAACTGACGACAGCTCAACACGTTTCACGCGCAAGGGGCAGGCAACACGCGCGCGCGTCGTCGAGGTCGCCGCGCGCCTCATGTTCGAGCGCGGCGTCGCCGGCACCAGCATCGAACAGGTGCGGCGAGCGGCCGGGGTCGGAGGCTCGCAGATCGCGCATTACTTCCAGGACAAGCGCGAGCTGACCCGTCAGGTGATCGCCGCCCGCCGCGAGGACGTACGGGCCTTCCACACTGCGCCACCGCTGGGCGACCTGGACACCCTCCAGGCCCTGCAGGCGTGGGCCGATGCCTGCGTCGCGGACACCGACGCCGTATACCGCTTAGGAGGTTGCGTCTACGGCGCTTTGGCGGGGGAACTGATCGACGCCGACGACGAAGTGCACGACGATCTCTCCGCCGGCTATGACCAGTGGATCGAGCTTTTTCAGACCGGCCTTGCCACCATGCGCCGTCGCGGCGAGCTGCGCCCCGATGCCGACCCGCGCCACCTCGCGGTATCGCTGGTGGTCGCGCACCAGGGCGGAGCGATGTTGACCTACGCCACCGGGGACCCGGAACCGTTGCGGACCGCAGTCAATGCCGCCGTCGACTACGTTCGCGCATTCACCCCACACGCCCGTAAGAGCCGATCCACTCCGGCGCGACGCCGCGGCCCGACCCGGGCCAAGTAGCATCACCGCCCCCTGGACAGATTGGGATAGATAGCCCATAATAATTGGGTCAGCTGACCCATTACGGGCGGATAGCTCTCCGGCTCCGTTCGGCATATCCAGACATGAATGCCCACTGAGCATTCGGGAGGAGCGGCAAGTGTCGACCACCGAAGCGCCCCAGCTGCCCACCGCGCCGGTAGTGGTGCGCGAACAAGCAGGGGGCGAAACCATGCGAGCGATCATTCTGAAGGGATTCGGCGGCCTCGACAAACTGGTCTACACCGACATCCCCAAGCCGCTGCCAAGAGACGGCGAAGTGGTCATCGAGGTCAAGGCGTTCGGCGTCAATCACGCCGAGATGCACATGCGCCGGGGGGAATGGGCTGAAGCCGCGGAAGTCAGCGGCATCGAATGCGTCGGCGTCGTCGACTCGTGTCCTGGCGGTGAATTCCCCGTGGGCGCCAAGGTGGCGGCGTTGATGGGTGGCCTGGGCCGTACCATCAACGGCAGCTACGCGCAGTACACGCGTGTACGCGCGGCCAACGTCGCCCTCATCGAATCCGGGCTGCCCTGGGCGGATTTGGCGGCGCTGCCCGAAACCTACGCGGTCGCGTGGACATGCCTCTTCCGCAACCTCGACCTGAAGGCCGGGCAAACCCTGGTGCTGCGCGGGGCGACCTCATCGCTCGGGCAAGCCGCGCTCAAGCTGGCCGTGGCCGCCGGTGCGCGTGTCATCGTCACCGCGCGAAGCAGTAGCCGGTCTTCCCTGCTAGAGGGGCTGGGCGCCTCCCGCGTCGAATTGGAACGGCGCGACCTGGCCGACCATCTCCCCGAGGCGAAGCGGGTGGACGCCGTCCTGGACCTGGTCGGCAACAGCACCATCTTGGACTCCCTGGACATGCTGTGCCGCGGCGGGACGGCATGCCTGGCGGGATGGCTGGGCGGGCTTGACCCCATCGGGGATTTCAACCCCCTGTTGCGCATGGCGAGCGGCGTGAACTGGAACTTCTTCGGCAGCTTCGTCTTTGGGGCTCCCGGCTTTCCGCTGTCAGATGTGCCGCTACAAGACATCGCGCGGCAGGTCGCCGAGGGCACGCTGGAGGCCAAGCCGTCTCGCGTCTTCTCTTTCGACCAGATCCGTGAGGCGCACCGCGTGATGGAAGCGGGAAGGGCCGGCGGGAAGATGGTCGTCGTGATGCAGTGAGCACCAACCGTCCGAGATTGTTCGCGAGAGGGTCCGTCGAAGTCGCGATCCTGCGGGCTGGGTCCCAGGAGGCGAAGTGGCCGTGCGGAGAACAGGTCCGGAGCGGGTAGGAGCGTTTTCCGATGGCGTGTTTGCGGTGGTCATCACGATCCTGGTGCTCGAGCTCCACTCGCCGACAGCCCACAGCTTCAGCGCCCTGCTACCCCTATGGCCCACCGGTTTGAGCTATGTGGTCAGCTATCTGTTCATCGCGATCGTGTGGGTCAACCACCATCACATGTTCAGCTACGCGGAGCTGGCGACACCGCGGCTGGTGTGGTCGAATTTCTCGCACCTGTTTTCGGTGTCGCTCATCCCGATCACCACCGAGCGGATAGCCGACAGCAGGCTGGCCGCCGCGCCCGTGGCCTTGTATGCGTTCGTCTTCGTTCTCGTCAACATCACCTATCTAGCGCTGTGCCGCGAAGTGGTCGACCGGCCGGCCCACGAGGACCTCACGGATCGGATGCGCCGGTTGATTCGGATGAGGTCGTTCATCACGGTCGGCGTCTTCACGATGGCCGGGGTGATCGCACTTCGGTGGCCGTTGCTCGGAATGGCATTGATTTGCTTGTGTTTGATCGGGTATCTAAGGCCCGACGTTGCCACTCTCAAGAAGGTCGAGCCCTAGCCATGCCCACACCGTCCGTCCTGGTTTTCGACGTCAACGAGACGTTGGTCGACATTGATTCCCTCGCAACGCTTTTCACCGAGCTGTTCGGTGATGAAAGGGTGCTCCGCGAGTGGTTCGCCCAGCTGGTCATGTACTCGATGTCCGCGACACTGGCGGACAATTACGTGAACTTCTCCACGCTCGCACAAGGCGTGCTGCGCATGGTCGGCGATATTCACCACGTCCACGTCTCCGACGACGACCTGCACCGCCTGAAGACCGGTCTGCTCACCATGCCGGCACACCCGGAGGTGCCCGAGGGGCTCACCAGGCTGCGAGACAATGGTTTTCGCCTGGTTACGCTGACCAATTCACCGCCCAACCCGGACGGACCGACGGCCTTGCAGAGTTCCGGGCTGGCCGATTTCTTCGAACACCAATTGAGCGTCGACGCTTGCCGCGCCTTCAAGCCGGCGCCCGCCGTGTACCGATATGTGTGTGAAACGCTCGGGGTCGCGCCGATCGACTGCATGATGGTGGCCGCGCACGTGTGGGACACGCTCGGCGCACAAAACGTCGGCTTCAGCGCGGCGCTCATCACGCGCCCGGGCAATCCACCCCTACCGGTAGAGGGGCTGCCCCAGCCGAACCTCATAGCGAGCGACTTATGCCAGCTGGCCGAGAAGCTCACAGCCAACTGACGGACACCAACGAAAGGTTCATCCACCATGGCGGTCGACAAGGAACGGGACTACGACGTCATCGTGCTCGGCGCCGGGCCGATCGGGCAGAACGTCGCGGAACGCGCCCGGGCGGGCGGCCTGAGCGTCGCGATGATCGAGCGCGAACTGGTCGGTGGCGAATGCTCCTATTGGGCCTGCGTACCCAGCAAGGCTCTGCTGCGTCCGGTGATTGCCGTCTCCGACGCCCGCCGGGTCGACGGGGCGCGGGAAGCCGTCGCCGGCCCCATCAGCGCCGCGGGAGCCTTCGGCCGCCGCGACCGCTACGTCAGCGACTGGGACGACAGCGGGCAGGCCGACTGGGTGAAGGGGATCGGCGCCACCCTGGTACGCGGCCACGGCCGGTTGGATGGTGCCCGACGAGTCGCCGTCACCGCTGCCAGCGGTGAGACGTCGGTGTTGACCGCGCGACACGCGGTCGTGGTCTGCACCGGAAGCCGGCCCGTTCTCCCCGACCTGCCCGGCATCGACGACGCCGACCCGTGGACCAACCGCCAAGCCACCGACAACAGCTCCGTCCCCGGACGACTCGCCGTTGTGGGTGCCGGTGGCGTGGGCGTCGAAATGGCAACCGCCTGGCAAGGATTGGGGTCGCAGGTGACTCTGCTCGCGCGTGGATCCGGCCTGCTACCCCGAATGGAACCCTTCGTGGGCGAGCTGATCGTACGCGGGCTCACCGCGTCGGGCGTGGAGGTGCGCGTCGGGGTATCGGTCCGCGCGCTGCACCGGGCCGATGACGGGCAGGTAAAACTCGAATTGGACGACGGTTCCGAGTTATCAGCTGACGAAGTGCTTTTCGCTACCGGCCGCGCGCCGCTCACCGAGGACATCGGCCTAGAGACCGTCGGGTTGACACCGGGCGCCTGGCTCGGCGTCGACGACACCTGCCGAGTGCGAGCGATCGAGGACGGCTGGCTCTATGCGGCAGGCGACGTCAATCACCGAGCCCTGCTGACCCATCAGGGCAAGTACCAGGGCCGCATCGCCGGCGCGGCCATCGCAGCCCGTGCGGTGGGCGCCCCGTTGGACACCGCACCGTGGGGACGGCATGCCACCACGGCTGACCATTACGCCGTCCCGCAGGCGTTCTTCACCGATCCCGAAGCCGCCTCGGTGGGCCTGACATGCCAGCAGGCGCAGCGGGCCGGGCACCGGGTGCGCACAGTCGACATCGAAGTCGGCGACGCGGTGATGGGGGCCAAGCTCTACGCCGATGGGTACACAGGCCGGGCGCGGATGGTGGTCGATCTCGATCGCGAGCGCCTGCTCGGGGTCACGCTGGTTGGACCCGGGGTCACCGAAATGCTTCACTCCGCCACCATCGCCGTCGCCGGGCAGGTGCCCATCGACCGGCTGTGGCACGCCGTGCCCTGCTTCCCGACGGTCAGCGAGCTGTGGCTGCGGCTTCTCGAGGCGTATCGGGATGCGTCGGACCATAATTGACCCATGGCCACCGCAGACGGATTCCACCCGGACTTCGACGAGAAGGCGCCGGAAGCCACCGGCAGCCGGGTGCACCACATCAAGGCGTCGGACATCAGCTCCGACACCGCGCAATCGGACGGGCTTCGTCGCTTCGCCGCGCTCAGCGGCGCGTCGGTCGGCGCCGAAAAGCTCTGGATGGGAGAGACGCACGCAATGCCGTCGACCGTCTCTTCAAACCACCATCACGGCGACTCGGAAACCGCCATCTACGTGCGCAGCGGCCACCCGGAATTCGTGTTTCACGACGGCACCCGAGAGGTGCGCATCTCGACCTCACCCGGGGACTACGTCTTCATTCCGCCGTATCTGCCGCACCGCGAGGAAAATCCCGACCCGAACACCCCGGCGGAGGTCGTCATCGCGCGCAGCACCCAGGAGGCTGTTGTGGTGAACCTGCCGGCGCTCTACCCGCTCTGATCCCTAGACCGTTCCGTAGAAGGCGATTTCGACGAGGTTCCCGTCGACGTCGCGGCAGTAGTGCGACGTCATTGGGCCGAGTGCGCCGGTCCTGGTGACCGGACCCGCGACGACCTCCACTCCACACTCGGTGAGGTGGGCGCGCACCTCGTCGGGTCTGCTGCGCGTGATAAAGCACAAGTCGGCGGAGCCGGCGGCCTCGACGGATCCAGTAACCCACTCGGGATCGTCGGCCAGCGCCCCGACGGGCCGCAGGTTGAGTTTCTGCTCCCCGAAGCGCAGCCCGATACGCGCGGACGGCCCGAACGTCTCCCGGCGCATCCCGAGCACCCGCTCATACCAGGCCGCGGTTGCGTCGACGTCGTGGCAATTCAGCACGACATGGTCGATCCCTTCCACCGCGACTCCCATGTCCGGACCTCCTGAGGTGACGCGAAAATCGGTCGGCACCAGCGTAATCCGTACTCGGTGGACCAGTCGCCGTGGCGTGGGCGGTGACCGGTCTTTACCCTCCGCTCACCAGACGTTTTAATACGTCTTATGACCAGCCGGTCGCTCGACCTCGAGTCCGCCGATCTGCGAGTTCGGCGCGGCAGCGTACCCGCGAGCACCCAGCTCGCCGAGGCGCTCAAGGCCGCGATCATCAAGCAGCGCCTGCCCCGCGGCGGACGCCTGCCCAGCGAGCGGGAGTTGATCGATCGCTCCGGTCTGAGCCGGGTAACCGTGCGCGCGGCGGTCGGACTACTCGAGCGGCAGGGCTGGCTGGTCAGACGCCAGGGCCTGGGAACCTTCGTGACCAACCCGGTGCGACAGGAATTGGGCTCCGGCGTGCGCACCATCACCGAAGTCCTGGCGAGTTCGGGGATCACCCCCCACGTCGACGTCCTGTCGCACCGCGTCGAGGAGCCCCCACAACGGGTCGCCGAAACGCTGGGCTTGCCCAGAGTTCTGTGCATCCAG
>NZ_LZJM01000153.1:0-869 GCF_001667665.1 Mycobacterium sp. E342 | reverse complement strand
CGGATCCTGCACAAAGTATTCCGATTCTCCCGGGTCTATCGGGGTATCTTCTCCGACATCTTGTCCAGAATTGTCGCGGTGGCCGGAGCGCCATTGCCGTATTGGCACACCTGCGCGTAGATGACCACGTTGTTCTTTGCCCGCGCCTCGCTGGCGCAGACCCAGCCGGTGATCTGCCCGTCCTCTAGTTCCGTTCCCGTCCACCGCACTCCCGTATCGGTCGCGTCGGTCTTCTGGAATCTCCATCGATATTTGCCGCTCAGGTGGATGACGGCATTGCTGCAGGCGTCGAGACGCTTGGCAAAAGCGTTGCCAAGCAACACCGTCGCTGCTTTGGAATCGACGACCGTCGCAACGGCTTGACGGACCGCATGCTCGTACGTGTCCTTGTCCTCTTTGTAGAGATTGCTCCGCCACGCGGTGTAAGCCACCCCCACCGAGTACGTGTCTGGCGCGATCAGCGGTTCGCACTCGGGGTCACCCTCGTCGGCGAAGGCGGCCACGGGCGGGGAGGTCGCGCCGGGCGGAGGTTTGGACGCCCAGTTGAGTTTCGCACCGACAATCTCGCTAATCAGGTCCGGCGCCAAGATCAGCGAGTCGATGGCGTCGGGGGTAAGGGTGGGGGCCACTGTGGTCGTCACCTTGGGCGGCGCTTGCGTTGTGCTGTGGCCGCCACCCTGCCCGACGCCACACCCAACCGCTAACGCCACGACACCCGCCCCGAGTGCCGAAAGGATGAAACGACTCCTCATTTCGTCTCCTTGACAAAAGGGCGAAATCCGCATCTGTTGGTCGAAGAATAGGAGCAGCGCGAGAAATGCGGATCGATTTCCCCAACTTCCTTGTCGCTTAGCGTCTGTCTCGAGTCG
>NZ_LZJM01000152.1:0-61595 GCF_001667665.1 Mycobacterium sp. E342 | reverse complement strand
CAGGACGGACCGAGTGCAGTGGCTGCGCGGTCCGGCTGAACAGTTGCCATTCGACGACGGTGCCCTCGACGCGGTGGTGACCACCTCGGCGTTCCACTTCTTCGACCAGCCGGCGGCGTTGCGCGAATTCCACCGCGTCCTGGCACCGGGCGGGTTGGTGGCCGTCGCGGCCCTGAGCGCCCGGCAACCCCTGCTGCAGGCGCCCTCGGCCAACAGATGGAAGCCACAGCACAATGCGTCGCCCGGGGAGATGCGCGCGCTGTTCGAGGGTGCCGGGTTTGCAATCAGCGATCAGCATCGCATTCGGCGACCGCTGTGGACGCAAGTCATTCCCGACCTGGTTACGGTCGGCACCAAGAGCTGATCGATCGGTCAGGCGGCGAACTTGCTTGCGACCCGCGGAGCCGGCCGCGAGAAATGCTCGCACTGACCGGCGTGCACGACGCGCGAGGGTCGGTAGGCGGGGACCGGGCGGGCGACGGTGACTTCACATCGAGCCAAACGCTGCTGCCCGGGCGCGGCCGTTCGTTCGATGAAGTCGGCGCCGATCCACCCGGCGGCGAATATCGCCAACGCGACACCGAATTGAAGCGGCGATCCGGCGGCAAGCGCGGCCAACGCGCAGAGTCCCGACACCACGGCGACGACAACCGTTCCCGCGTAGAGCGGGCTCACGCGAAGTTCTGGCGAGGTCATCGCGCCTCCTGTCCGGTCAATTGCTGAAGCTTTGGCAGGTGCTCGAGCCCAGTCCGTGACCTCGATGTTTCGCTATCGAGACACGTCAAACGAGGGTCATACGGCATCTGTGGCATGGCGTAGGGCCCCCAGCCGAAGGCCAAAGGTCCCACCCGAGCAACGACCGCACGCGTCGCCACGGCGGCCTGGCCCGTTCATCGGCCGACAGCACAGCGCCCGCCTCGCCAAGTGGCGAAGCGGGCGCTGCGGTCACTGCTGTTTACAGCGGAATCCAGACTCCGAAGAACCAGAACCCCCACTGGTGGAATCCGTCATCCCACACGGGCGTCTCCTGGTAACCCCAGTAGTTGATCGGGCCGTATCCCCATTGCCCGCCAGGGGGCGGGAGCGGCCTGTCCCAGTCGGGTCGCGGCGGCTCGCCGGGCCCCCAAGGTGCCGGCCCGTCACCCCACGGCGCCCCGCGGAAGTAACCACGCTGCGGGTCTCCGTGCCACGGGCCGCCGGGCCCACCGGGTCCGCCGGGACCCCCGGGTCCACCGGGTCCGCCCGGGTGATCGGGTCCGCCGGGTCCGCCGGGTCCGCCCGGGTGATCGGGCCCGCCGGGCCCGCCGGGTCCACCGGGACCGCCCTGCGGGCCGCCGGGGTGACCGGGGCCACCCGGGCCACCCGGGCCGCCGGGACCGCCCGGACCGCCGGGACCACCCGGACCGCCGGGGCCGCCCGGATCACCCGGTGCGTTCGGTGGATGGATACCTCCGGGTGCCGGCCCGCCGTGACTGCCGGCCGGGCCGGGCGGTGGCGCACCCGGAGCGGCGTTGGCCGCACCGGCACCCATGCCCAGCGCGGCAGCTCCCAGGGCACCGGCGACGGTGATCCCCCCAAGTATTTGCTTCAGTTTCATAGTCCTTCACCTGTCTATCGGCTGGTGAACTCCTCAGAATCCCCCTTACCCGACCGACCCTAGATAGTTTCCCTATGCAACGGCTGTGAGTGGTCCATGCAGAACCTCTGGGGCGCGCCGACCTGCGTGTTGACGTCGCGGAAGGGGGGCGGACGGCGCGGTGAGCCGCGAGATACAGACCACGGCGAACCGTGACGGCGAGTCGTCGCAGGGGTTTATGTGTCGCGAATCGACGCCGGCCCGCCGCAGCCACCTTCGGGTAAAACGCCGAGGCCGAGACGTCGTCGCCGCTTTGGCAAGGCTACGTATGCTAGTCCGCCGGCGTGGCGGCGTATATCGTTGCGGCCGTGTCGAGTCCGTCGCATCCGCATCCCGCCGAACCGCATCAGGGCTCGGTCTCATCGAAGTTGAACTGGTTGCGCGCCGGAGTGCTGGGCGCCAATGACGGAATCGTGTCCACGGCGGGCATCGTGGTGGGCGTTGCGGCCGCGACGATAGAACGCGCCCCGGTATTGACCGCCGGCAGCGCCGGACTGGTCGCCGGGGCGGTGTCGATGGCGCTGGGCGAATACGTGTCGGTCAGCACCCAGCGTGACACCGAGAAGGCGCTGTTGCACAAGGAGCGCCAAGAACTGCGCGACGATCCTGCCGCCGAGTTGGACGAGCTCGCCGCCCTCTACGAAGCGAAAGGCCTGAGCGCGGCCACCGCTCGCACCGTCGCCGAGGAGCTGACCGACCACAATCCGCTGCTCGCCCACGCCGAAGTCGAACTCGGTATCAATCCCGATGAGCTCACCAACCCGTGGCAGGCGGCGTCGTCGTCGGCGCTGTCGTTCGCGGTCGGCGCCCTGCTGCCGCTGATCGCCATCCTGGCGCCGCCGGCGGCGTGGCGAATCCCGGTCACCGTCGCGGCCGTACTCGCCGCGCTGGTGATCACCGGGGCGGTGTCGGCCCGTTTGGGTGGGGCGCCCAGGGGCCCGGCCGTGCTGCGCAACGTCATCGGGGGCGGCCTCGCGCTGTCGATCACCTATGCGATCGGCCACCTGGTGGGCGCCGCGATCGCCTGACGCGCGCCAACGCCGTTGCTCGGCTACACAATTGACCCGCAACAGGTCGGCCCGTTGAGACTGGCGAGCAAACTGTAATATCTACTGTTGCCATCCTCACACGAGGGATCCATCTCTGGGCGGAGCGTCGTGCATTGACCGAGACCAATGTCGTGCCGGATGACGTTGCTGCAGCGGCGCAGGCGCCGTACTTCTCGCGCGACGAAAGCCGTCTCGTGCCAGATCAGATCGCCCGCGGTGGATGGGGGCCATCGCTCAGCGGGCATGTGGTCGGGGGACTGCTGGGCTGGGCGCTCGAACGCGCGGTCGATGACCCGGAACTGCAACCCGCCCGGCTGACCGTCGACCTTCCCGCACCGGTCGCGCTGGAACCCATGAAGGTGCACACCAGCGTGCACCACGACCGTCGGCGCCTGCGGCTCGTCGAGGCCGTCGTCACCCAGCATGACGTCCCGGTCGCGCGGGGGAGTGCGCTGTTCCTGCGCCGCGGCCCCCAGCCGGCGGGGCAGGTGTGGTCGCCGAAACCGCAGATGCCGCCGCTGCCCATCGAGGACGGCGCCCAGCCCACGCTCTTCATGCGCACCTACGGCTGGGGCACCGAACTGCAGAATCGCGACCCCGACTGGGCCGATACCTCCGGACCGAAATACACCTGGCTGTACGAGACGCGCTCGCTCATCGACGGCGAACCGCTCACCCCCTTCACCCGCGCCGCCATGGCGGCCGATATCACGGCGTCCCTTGCCAATTGGGGCACGAACGGCTTGCAGTTCATCAACGCCGACTACACGCTCACGCTGAGCCGGCTGCCGGAAGGCCCGCACATCGGCATGGCCTCCCTGACCCACTACAGCCACGACGGCGTGGCCACCGGGTCGGCCGTGCTCGTCGACCGCACAGGCCCCATCGGCAGTGCCGTCTCGGTCGCGATAGCACACTCCGGATTCCGCCCTACCCAGGTCAATCCGACGAACGAATGAGCATCGGAAGCGGCGTCACCTACTGGACGTTGATCGCCGACGCGGCGAAGACGGCATCGCCGCGACCGTTGCTCGCCGACGACCAGGGGCGCCGCCTGACCGCACGTCAGTTCCACGACGCCGCCTGCGCGACGGCCGGCGCATTCGCCGAACGCGGGATAGGCGCGGGAACCGTCGTGTCCTGGCAGCTGCCCACCACGCTCGAGACCATGGTCGTGATGGCCGCGCTGGCCCGGCTCGGCGCGGTGCAAAACCCGATCATTCCGATACTGCGGGAACGCGAGGTCGGCTTCATCACCGAGCAGCTGTCCTCGGAATACCTTGTGGTGCCCGAGGTTTGGCGCGGCTTCGGGCACGGCGCGCTGGCGCGCGACCTGGCCGCGACCCGCGGCTTCCAGGCGATCACGCTCGACTTGGCGACGCCACCGGTCGGTGACCAGCTTCGGCTGCCGCGCGCAGGAACCGATGCGCTCGCGCCCCCGCCCGCTTCGGCCGCCGACGCGCGATGGATCTACTACTCATCGGGAACCACCGCGGCGCCCAAAGGGATCCGGCATACCGACGCATCGGTGATCGCCGGCGCGACGGGTCTGGTCGGCGCGGTCGGCATCACCGACAGCGACGTTGATCCCATCGCGTTTCCGGTCGCGCACATCGGCGGGGCGGTGATGCTGGCCGCGGCGCTGCAGACCGGCATGCGGCTGGCACTGTTCGAGGTATTCGACCCGGCGACCACGCCGTTTTCCATCGCGGCGCACAACCCGACGTTTCTGGGCACGGCCACGCCGTTCTTCGTCGGCTTCCTCGAGGCTCAGCGAGCCCACGGCGACCGGCCGCTGTTCCCCTTCCTCCGCGGCTGCCTGGCCGGCGGTGCGCCCATCACCGCCGAACTGGGGCGCCAGGTTCGGGAAGCCTTCGGCCTGCCCGGCATCGCCAACGCGTGGGGCCTCACCGAGTTCCCCGTGGCGGCTTCCCCGTCGTTGACCGCCTCACCCGAGTCGCTCGATCACACCGTCGGCACGCCGACCCCCGGGGTCAGCGTCCGGGTGGTCGGCGCCGACGAAACCGAACTGGGCACCGGGCAAGAGGGTGAGTTGCGGCTCAAAGGACCCCAGTGCTTTCTCGGCTACGCCGACCCCGCCCTCGACGTCGACGCGTTCGACCACGACGGCTGGCTTCGCACAGGCGATCTCGGCCTGGTCGACGAGGACGGCAACGTGCGCGTCACGGGGCGCATCAAGGATGCGATCATTCGCAACGCGGAGAACGTCTCGGCCCTCGAAGTCGAGAATGTGCTGGCCACCCATCCCTCGGTCGCCGACGTCGCGGTCATCGGCGTCCCCGACCCGCGTACCGGCGAACGCGTATGCGCGGTGGTGGTACCCGCGTCCACCGAGGACGTGTCACTGGAATCGCTGGTGCGGCACTGTCATTCGAGCGGGTTGAGCCGCTACAAACATCCCGAGCGTCTGGTGATCGTCGACGCGCTGCCGCGCAACCAGTTCGGCAAGGTCATCAAGAAGGACCTTCGCCAAGCCTTCGGGTGAAGCCCGAGGGGACTACAGCCCCTTGGGCGCCTCGCGGACGGCCTGGACCGCCGCAGCGTCACCGTCGAATTCCACTTGCGCGGCTCGCCCCACCGAGAACAGCAGCAGCTCCTCGGGTGCACCGGTCACCGTGACCGCGGGGCCGCGTCCCGCCGTCAGCAGGGTCTTGCCCTCCGGGGTTCGCAATGCCACCCGGCCCGGCAGCTTGGCCAGCGTGAGCCGCGCCATCAGCGGCAGGGTGCGGCGCAGCCTGGCGCTCAGCTCGGGTTCGAGGGCGCGCGGCTGCCAGCCCGGCTGCGCCCGCCGCACGTCCTCGTGGTGGATGAACATCTCGGCAACGTTGGCCACCGGATCGAGCAGCTTGAACGGCGAGTAGACCGGCGGACCGGACGCCACCTTGTCGACCAGCTCGTCCCACCCCTGCTCGGCCACCTGGTTCTGCACCTTCTCGGTGTGCGACGCGAAGAACGGGATCAAGATGCCCGGAGCGGCGTCGGGCCGATACTCCCGGATCACGAGGTGGGCGGCCAGGTCGCGCGTCTTCCACCCTTCGCACAGCGTCGGCGCCTCCGGTCCCACGGCGCGCATCGTCTCCACGAGGGCGGCTCGTTCGCGTTGAGCAACAGACATGGCCTCAGCCTAGAGGCCGGGAGGACAAGGGCGAACCCCCAAGCGCCTGCGCTTCGCAACTCGGTAAATTTGACACGTCAACGTCCCCGAGGGGACCTGGGAAGAGACGTAGGGAAAGCCATGAACGCGCGTGTCGAGCAGCTGGAGTTTCAGGCGGAAGCACGGCAACTGCTGGACCTGATGGTCCACTCCGTCTACTCCAACAAGGATTCGTTTCTGCGGGAGCTGATCTCGAACGCTTCCGACGCACTGGACAAGCTGCGGCTGGAAGCGTTCCGCAACAAAGACCTCAACGTCGACACCTCCGACCTGCACATCGACATCGAGGTCGACAAAGACGCGAGGACGCTCACCATCCGCGACAACGGCATCGGGATGACGCGTGACGAGGTGGTCAACCTGATCGGCACGCTGGCCAAGTCGGGCACCGCCGAGCTGCGTCAGCAGCTGAGGGAAGCCAAGAACGAGGCCGCCTCCGAGGAACTGATCGGCCAGTTCGGCATCGGCTTCTACTCGAGCTTCATGGTCGCCGACAAGGTCGAGCTGCTCACCCGCAAGGCCGGCGAGAGCGAAGCCACCCGATGGGAATCGAGCGGCGAGGGCACCTACACCATCGAAGCCGTCGACGACGCTCCGCAGGGGACGTCGGTCACGTTGCATCTCAAGCCCGAAGACACCGAGGACGAGCTGCACGACTACACCTCGGAATGGAAGATCCGGGGCCTGGTCAAGAAGTACTCCGACTTCATCGCCTGGCCCATCCGGATGGAGGTCGAGCGGCGTACGCCGGCGACCCCGGACGAAGAGGGGGAGGGCGGCGAGGAGACCGTCACCAAAGAGGTCGAGACCCTCAACTCGATGAAGGCGCTGTGGGCCCGGCCCAAGGAAGAGGTCTCCGAGGAGGAGTACAAGGAGTTCTACAAGCACATCGCGCATGCCTGGGATGACCCGCTCGAGATCATCGCGATGAAGGCCGAGGGCACCTTCGAATACCAGGCTCTGCTGTTCATCCCGTCCCACGCCCCCTTCGACCTGTTCAACCGCGACGCCCAGACCGGGATCCAGCTCTACGTCAAGCGGGTGTTCATCATGGGCGATTGCGACCAGCTCATGCCCGAATACCTGCGCTTCGTCAAGGGCGTTGTGGACGCACAGGACATGTCGCTCAACGTGTCCCGCGAAATTTTGCAGCAGGATCGGCAGATCAAGGCCATCCGCCGGCGGCTCACCAAGAAGGTTCTCTCCACCATCAAGGAGCTGCAGTCCGAGCGGCCCGACGACTACCGCACCTTTTGGACCCAGTTCGGGCGGGTCGTCAAAGAGGGGTTGCTCTCGGACTTCGACAACCGCGAGACCTTGCTGCAAATCTCGTCGTTCGCCTCGACGCACAGCGAGGAGGAACCGACCACTCTCGCCGAGTACGTCGAGCGCATGAAGGAGGGCCAGGAGCAGATCTTCTTCGCGACGGGGGAGACGCGCCAACAGATCCTGAAATCGCCCCACCTGGAGGCGTTCAAAGCCAAGGGCTACGAGGTCTTGTTGCTCACCGACCCGGTCGACGAGGTCTGGGTGGGAACGGTGACCGAGTTCGAGGGCAAGCCGCTGCAGTCGGTCGCCAAGGGTGAGGTGGACCTCGGTTCCGAGGGCGACGAGAGCGAAGCGGAGCGCGAGGAGCAGCAGAAGGAGTTCGCCGACCTCCTGAACTGGATGAAGGAGACGTTAAGCGAACATGTCAAGGAGGTACGGCTTTCCAGCCGCCTGACCGACTCGCCGGCCTGCCTGATCACCGACGTCTTCGGCATCACCCCCGCCCTCGCGCGGATGTACCGTGCCTCCGGGCAGGACATCCCGGTCGGCAAGCGGATTCTCGAGCTCAATCCGAACCATCCGCTGGTGACCGGACTCCGCGCGGCGCAACAGAAGGCGGCCGGCGAGGCGGAACTTGCCCAAGTCGCCGAGACGGCCGAATTGCTCTATGGCACAGCGCTTCTGGCCGAAGGTGGCGCGCTGGACGACCCGGCGAGGTTCGCCGAGCTGCTCGCCGCCCGGTTGGCCCGCACCGTCTAGCCCGGGATTTGCCAGAGTTGCCGTAGGAGCGTTCGCGCTGGGCTTTGCCCGCAAATCGATGAATAGCTCGATTGAAAAGTCGCTGGCAGGGATAATCACATCCCATGGTTGAGTTTCGCGTTATCGACCCACGTGGCCGGGTCGTCGCGACGAAGGATTTTGCCAGCGCAGAGTCCGCGCACGCATGGTTCATCCATTCGATCGGCGGCAATACCGAGCTGGGTTGGCGCATGGAAGTCAACGACGACGGCCAGTGGGCTCACTTCGACGACACCCAGGGCTTCACCGCACCGGTGAGCCACCGTCACCCAAAGCGCTGATTGTTCAACCGGGGCCCGCGCTTCAGCCGGGCCCGATCACGAAGCAGCGGCCGGTGGCGCTGCTGAACAGGACCTCTTGCACCGTGGACGGCGCGGCGTTGGGGAACCCGAAGCGATGCACCTGTTGGCCGGGTTCGATGTCGGCGTCCTGCGACTCGGTGGTGCCGTCCTTCTTGCGCACGAGCGCCGTGATCTTTTCCGGGCCGGACGGGTTCTTCGGGTCGCGGAAATACCAGACCTCGATTCCGGACCCGGTGTCATCGGCGCGCCAGGCGTCGGCGTAGTAGCAGGCCGGATTCCCCTCGGCGTCGGGGGGTGGTGGCGGGCAGATGGACAACCCGACGCAGGTCGGCGTGGTCGTGGCCGTGGGGGATTCGGCCGGGCTGCGGGGCGCGCTCGACGACGCGCTCGAGCTGGTGGACGCTACCGGCTTGGTCACGCTCGAGCCGGAGGGACTGGGCGGCGCGGCGTGCTGGGACCCGCACGCCAGGAGGCCGGCACATCCCATCGAGACGACGGCGATCAATCGCGCGGTTGGCACAGACATCGAGCGCGCCAACGTCAGTGGCAGACTTCGCAGGCGATGCCGTCACCGTCGCGATCCAGGGCTACCCGACCGGGGGACGTCAGGGCAATCCCGGCTGCGATTGCTCCAGCCATGAACAATCCACGAAGCATGTTCGCGAGCCTCCTGTTAACGAAACGGCGGTGGTTGCTGCTGACTACAGAGCTAACACCGTGAAGTGGCCGCCCAGCAAGGGGCGGCCGTCGTGCCGCGGCCAACGCACCGCTTGGCCCCACGTAGGCTCCGAGGAATGCACGTCGACGCGATGACGGTCCCCCAGCCGCTGCACCAGATCGGCGACCTGGCCCGGCGAACGCAATCCGCGGGGTTCTCGGGCCTGTTGTTCACCGAGACGGGCCGGACGGCCTACCTCAACGCCGCCGTCGCGTCCCAGGCCGCGCCGGGCCTCGAGCTGTCCACGGGGGTGGCCGTGGCCTTTCCGCGCAGTCCCTTCGTCACGGCCGCCACGGCGTGGGAGCTTCAGGAAGCGACCGGCGGGAACTTCCGGCTGGGCCTGGGCACGCAGGTACGCACCCACGTCGTCCGGCGCTACGGAGTGGCGTTCGAGCGGCCGGGTCCGCGGCTGCGCGACTATTTGTTCGCCGTCAAGGCGTGCTTTGCGGCGTTTCGCAGCGGCACGCTCGAGCACCACGGCGACTTCTACGACCTCGACTTCATCACCCCGCAATGGAGCCCGGGACCGATCGCAGCGCCCGATCCGAAAGTCGATATCGCAGCGGTCAACCCGTGGATGCTGAGGATGGCGGGCGAAGTGGCCGACGGGGTGCACGTGCATCCGATCGGCGAGCCGGGCTACATCGACCGCCACGTCCTGCCCAGCATCGCCGAAGGGGCGGCGAAGGCCGGCCGCTCGCCGTCGGACCTTGCAGTGATCGTGCCGGTGATGACCATCGTCGGCGACAGCGACGAAGAGCGCGCCAAACAACGAGAAGCGGTGCGCGCCAGCATGGCCTTCTACGGCAGCACACCCAACTACGCGTTCATCTGGGACCAGGCGGGGTTCGAGGGCACGACGGCCCGGATCCGGGAGAAGCAGAAGGCCGGGGACTTTGCCGGGATGGCAGCCCAGGTCAGCGACGCGCACATCGCCGTCTTCGCCACCGAGTCGACGTGGGACGGGTTGGCCGACGCGCTGAGGGACAAATATGCCGGAAAGGCAACGCGCCTGGTCCTTTACAACGCCGTGGGCGATCCGGAGCGTTTCGAGAGGTACGGCGAGGTGGCCCGCCGGATACGAGAAGCGGTCAGTGGCTGAGCTGGACTGCCTTGACCACCAAGAGCAGCGCGCCGATGACCAGGTAGCCGCGCAGCGCGATCATGCCGAGCCGGGTGCCCGGCGACCAGACGACCGGCTCCAGCAGGGTCAACGGTGGCATGCGCCAGGTGTTGCGATCCACACCGCGCGCCGGTAGCCGGGGGGTGGGCGCCGCCGGTTGGCGCCGGGCCATCAAGCGCAGCACCGGTATGGCCGCAACGGCCAGAATGACCAGGGACAAGGCCAGGTAGCCGGCCACCGCGACGACGTCGAGCTTGGGAAACAGCGTGGTGGCCATCAGGATTCCCGACAGCAGCAACAGCGTGCCGACGATCAACCCGGCAACCCAGTTGAGCCAGGGCCGGTTGACCCACGGCCCCAACACTTCCCGATCGTTGCACAGCAGCAACAAGAAGACGCTGGCGCTCGGTAGCAGCAGGCCGGCCAGGGCCTGGACCGCGGTGGTGATCAACCCCAGCGGGGCGCCGGGGATGAGCACGATGGCCGCGGCCAACACCACCATCGCGGTGTAGGACAGGTAGAACTGTTTGGCGTCGGCGAATCCGCGGTGCAGCGAGTGCTTCAGCCCGAACACGTCGCCGAAGGCGTAGCTGGTGGCCAGCGTCACGGCCGCGGCGCCGATGATCGAGGCGTCCATCAAGACGATCGCGAAGATCGAGCCGAGCGTGTCGCGCTGTTGGCCGAGGAGGTGCGCCGTCGCGCCGGCGTCGGTGAAACCGCCGACGGTGTTGGTGGAGCGCGCCGCCCATTCGCCGGTCATCACCAGGGCCGCCGCGCCGATGACGACGACGAAGGCGCCCAGCACGGTGTCGGCGCGCTCGTAGCCGATGAATCGCGGCGTGATGCGCTTGTCGACGACGTTGGACTGCTGGAAGAACAGCTGCCAGGGGGCCACGGTGGTGCCGACGATGGCGATGATGAGCAGCACCGCGTCCGAACTCACCCCGCCTGAGATGCTGGGCATCACAAAGGACTTGGCGGCCTGACCCCACTGCGGATGGGACATCAGCAGCATCGGGATCTGCAGCAGGGTGATGGCGATGAAGATGAACATGGCGCGCTCCCAGCGCCGGAAGCTGCCGCTTGCCATGATCGCCACCAGCGCCACCGCCGAGATCGGCACCACAACGTATTTGGAGACGCCGATGTATTCGGCGGCCAGCGAGATGCCGATGAACTCGGTGACGATCGTGAGGAAGTTGAGCAGGAACAGATCCCCGACCGAGAACCAGCCCCAGCCGCGGCCGAACCGTTCGTTGATCAACCGGGCGTGTCCGACGCCGGTGACCGCGCCGAGCCGGACCACCATTTCCTGATTGACGATGAGCACCGGCACCAGCAGGAGCAGCACCCACAGCAGGGAGTAGCCGTAGTTCTGACCCGCCTGTGCGTAGGTCGCCACGCCGCCGGCATCGTTGTCGCCGACCATGACGATGATTCCCGGACCGACGATCGCGAGCAGGGTCAGCAGCCGCGTCTTCCAGGTGCGGGGGTGCTCGGTCTCGCCGACGCTGATCCGTCCGAAGGCGCCCTCGATGTCACCCAGGTGCGCGGTGTCGAGCACCGCGCTACGGGCCGTCTCCTCGCGACCTGTGGTCACAGCGCGTTACCTCCCGGCGCGCGCGTGTGGTGGTCGCCGGGTTGGGTGGGCTCGCGGACGGGACGCGGCGCGGGTTCACGCCGCCGCCAGTCCTCGGGGATGGTGGCCTCCAGCACGTCGTCGACGGTGACCACCCCGAGCACGCGGTCCTGGTCGTCGACGACCGGGATGGAATAGAGGTTGAAGTCGGCCATCAACAGCGCGACGTCGGTCAGGTCGGCGTCGGCGGTGACCCGCACGGGGTCCGAATCCATCAGCCCCTCAAGGGTTTCACCGGCCTGAGCCTGCAGCAGTGTGATCACCGAGACCACACCGTCGAGCCGTCCGTCCTCGTCGAGGACGTGCACTTTGATGAGGGCCTCCGGCTGGATGGTGTGGGCGGTGGCGAGCAACCTCAATGCTTCCGCCGCCGTGCTGGTCGCGGCGCAGGCGACGAAGTCGACGTTCATCAACCCGCCGGCGCTCTCGGGGTTGAAGCCCATCAGGGTGATGACCTTGGTGCGCTGGGGGCCGGGCATCAGCTCCAGTACCCGCCGCCGCCGCGACTGGCGCAGATCGGCGATCGCGTCGGCGGCGTCGTCGGCGCGCATCCGGCCGAGCAGCCCGGCGACCTCGGTGTCGGGCATGCCATCGAGAAGGCGGCTTGCCTTTTCCGGCTCCAGCTCTTCGAACACATCCGCTTCGAGTTCGGGGTCGCTGCGCACCCGGTCGAGGATCTCGCCGCCCTCGGCTTTGTCGGCCTCCTCGAGAAGGTCGGCGATCTCGGCGGCTTTGAACTCGCCGAACCGATCGGACAAGCGCCGCACGGCGTCCGAGCGAGCGTCGCCGATCAGCGGTTCGAATGCCTTCCAATCGCGAGCGGCGTGCCCACCGGACTGCTTGATCAGCCCGAATAACCGTGGCGGCCGTCGGGTGTCCACCCGCGTCAGCATCCACCCGGCGCCGGTATCTTCCAGCTCCACGTCGTACGCCCGTATCAGCTCCACGTTGGCCACGTCGATCAGCCGGTGGCCCAACACGTCGGCGCGCAACAGCACCTCACCGTCGCGGCGCTCGAAGCCGCGGAGGTCAACCTTGTTCTTGGTCAACAGAACTCGCTCGGCGTTGTACTCATCGATGGTCTTGTCGCCGATGAAGACCCGCCGTCCGCCGACCCCGGCGACGATCCCGGTCACCAGCGGATACTCGTCGGTGCCGCGCAGCCGCACGATCACGTCCTCGACCCGGCCCACGGTCTCCCCGGCGCGGGCCAGCACCGGGGCGCGCAGCAACTGTGAGAGGTGAATCACCGGCCGCCCCCCGCCACTTTCGGCCGCCGTCTCCGATGCGCTCATTCCGTTCCCTTTCGACACCCCACGACCGACCTTCGAGCGGACCGCCCGAAACGATTCCGCGACAACGTGTGCAGCTACGGCTTACCGCCAGTATTGGCGGTGACGCAAGTGTCGTGGCTTGACCGGGTTCGGCCGCAAGATCGTACGCCGGGGTCGCCGCGAGTAGCTACTGCAGGTGGGTGAACGCCGGGCGGCCAACGGGGTTCGGGAGGCGCGCGCCGGTACGCCGCCCTGTTGCCCGCCTATTGCTTGTCGACCTTTGCGGCGATCTGGTTGGCGACGTTGACGCCGAGGTCTCCGACGTCCTTGCGGCACGCGTCGACGTCGATGACGACGTTGTTGCGGACGGTCAGCGCCCGCTGACACGGCATGGTGACGTTCCCGGTGCTAGCGGTGACGGTCACCGTCACGGCGGCGCGCACAACCCCGTTGGTGGTGGCAACGTCGCCGACCTTCCACTGCAGTTCCGGTTGACCGCCCTCGGCGGGAACGGTGTCCTGGCGGTTGGCGCAGGCCGGCCACCGCTGGGACGAGGCAGTGAAGAACGCGGTCGCCTGATCCGGCGAAGGAAACAACACCACGAACTGATCGACGTCCGGCCTTTCCATGTCGGTCGCACCCGGGGGAGCGGGTGCGACGTCGTGGTAGCCGTAGACCGCGCTGTTCCCGCTGTCGGCGTAAACGCCTTCCAGGGCCGCGCGGACGGCGTAGGCGCATTCGGGGGGAACCGTGTAGTCACTGCGCTTGACCGGGTCTAGTACCAGAGCGGTTTTCGGCGGGTCGCTGTAAGTACCCGTGACGCCGAGCACGGTGTCCAGCTCGGTCGGGCTGAGCATGAGGTTGGCCAGCTGGTCCTTCGTCAGGGGCCCTTTGGGCGCCGCCGCGGTGGTCGTGGTGGACGGCGAGGCGGCTCCGCCCCCGTCGTTGTGGCCGCAACCGGAGACCAGAACTCCGGCGGAGGCGGCAACGGCGACTGCAGTTTTGAGCTGGCGCATGTCGAGGCCCTTCCTGCTCGAGTCCCCTCTCAAGCATTTTCGCGCACCCCCAGCGCGTCGGGTGTTCACGAGTTGTTCGCCAACGAAGCCTACGACAGCAGCCATCTCCCGCGAGGAAAATCCGCGCCAAGCGATATGTTCGCCGGGTGTCCGCAGTGAACTTCACCTCGGTGGCGCCGATCGTCCCGGTCCGAGACCTCGATGCCGCGATCGACCGCTATCGGCGACTCGGGTTCGACGCACGCGAATACGACGGTCCCGAGCGCTATGGGTTCGCCGACCGCGGACCGGTGTCGATCCACCTCACCGAATGGGACGAGCATGACCCGCTGCGCACGGCCGCCAGCCTGTACCTGTACGTCAGCGACGCCGACGCCCTCTACGCGGAGTGGGAGGCGGTGCAAGGCCTCGAGGGCCGGCTGATCCCGCCGCACGACACGCCGTACGGATTGCGCGAATTCGCCTACGTCGATCCGGACGGCACCGCGCACCGCGTCGGCTCGCACACCCAATCAGGTTGATAACGCGGGTGTTTCGCCGGCCGGCGGGGCGGCGGCGGCCTGGCTGTGGGCCAGCGCCACCGTCGCCGCGGCCATGACCGCGACCGACACGCCCAGTGCCACCAGGCCGGCATCGTTGGTCCGTAGCGTCTCGCCCAGCACGGTGACACCGAGCACCGATCCGACAACGGGCTCGGCGACGGTCACCGCGGGCAGCGACGCGGTGAGCGGGCCCGCACGAAACGCCGACTGCTCCCAGGCGGTGGCCGCGATCGCCACCACCACCCACACGTACAACTCGGGCGTGCGGAGCAGGGCAGGGATGCCGTGGCCGAGCTGGTCGACCACGCCTTTGGTCAAGACCGAGAACAATCCCCACAGCGAGCCGGACATCAGCCCCAGCAACAGCGCCGCAACCGCGCCCGGGAACATCCGCGCGCCGATCACGCACAGGATGAGCGCCGGACCCATCACCAGCGCCACGATCGTCCAGATTTGCACCGACCCGCGTGGCGTCCCCTCCTGGGGGTCGCCGACCGTCACCACGATCGCCACCGCGGCCGCCAGCAACACCGCCCAAAGCGCTTGCCAGGCAGTGATTTTGCGGTGGTTCACCCGGGCGCTGATGAGCAACGCGAACAGCAACGACGTCACCAACAGCGCTTGCACGAGCACCACCGAGCCAAAGCCCAGCGCGGCGGCCTGAAACCCGAACCCGGCGCCGGCCACCAGGCTGCCGGTCCACCACTGACGGTCGCGCAGCAGCCGGCGGAATAGGGCGAGGGTGCCCACCGGTTCGTCGGTGACCTGTTGGGCGGATCGCTGTTGGATGACGTCTCCGATGCCAACCATCAGCGCGGCCGCGACCGCGAGGGCCGCCGCGATATCTGCTCTGCCCACGCGGCCGCCCTTCTGTGTCATCAACCGATGTCAAGTCTTAACGTCCGCGGTCGATGAGTTCAACACGGCGACTCGATACGAGGCTTGCGACCTAGACTTGGACGGTACGCGACCGACGGTGGGAGGTTCCTCGCCAGAACCGAGGAGGTTGCCTTGCTGACGAGCAGAAAGTTTTGGCGTGCGCTCGTGGCGCTGCCCGCCGCCGCTGCCGTGGTTGTCGTGGTCCTGTATCTGCTCTTGCTCGGCTGGGGGATGCTGATGCAAGTCGAGCGATTGAGCGATTGGACCCGCCGGCTCACCAAGCGTGTCAATCCCTATCTGCGCGTGGTCGCCGGAACGCGCCCGGGGATGCTCTATTTCAACCTGAGTGCGTTGCGCCACGTCGGGCGGCGCACCGGCCGGACCTATGTGACGCCGCTGAGTGCCTACCCATTCGGTGACGGTTTCGTGCTCGCGGCGGCGTATCCCCATGTTGACTGGTTGGAGAACGTGCTGGCCGCCGGTGAGTGCACGCTGAGGTGGAACGGCGACGAGTACGCGCTCGACAGGCCCGAATTGATCTCCCGCGCGGACGCGATGAAGGCCTACCCGGCACTGGTGCGGCCGTTCCTCGCGGGCGCGGCGGGACAGAACAAGTTCGTGTGGCTGCACCGCGCCGCGAAGCGGGAAGTTGGCTAACCCCAAGGAGATACACGGCATGGACGACACGACCTCCCGGATCGGCGTGATGGCTGCCGAGGCGATCGACCTGCTCATCGACGCCGTCGACCGGATTGCGCCGGAGAGCTGGGACCGCCCGTCCAACCTCGAGGGCTGGAGCTTGCGCGAGCTGGTGGGTCACGTGACCGGCAGCGCAGCGAAGGTGGTGACGCTCGTCGAGGACGGCGAAATCTGGGACCGTCCCTCTGAACCGTCGGACTGGGTTTGCGACGACCCGGCCGCGCGACTTCGCGAACTGGCAACGCGGCTGGACGACGCACTGCCCGGTGCCGACCTCGACGGGATGCGGAAATCGCCGGAAGGTCAGGTTCCGTTGCGCCGGGCGCTGGCCTTCCCGGTCTCGGACCTGGCCCTGCACGCCTGGGACATCCACCGCTCGCAAGGGCGGTTGATCGAGCTGCCCGCAGACCTGCTGGGGTTTTGTCGCGGGCTGGTGGAGTCGTTGCCGGAGCACATGTTGCGGCGACCGGGCGGCTTCGGACCGGCCCAGGCCGCGCCGCATGATGCGACGCCGACGGCCCGGCTCATGGCCTACCTCGGACGCTCAGTCGACACCGGGGCCTTGCGGCACAACTGATTTGCATTTCAGCCCCTGCGTCGCATCGGTCACGAATCCACCACGAGCCTTTCCGCCGGCAGGGACGGATGTGGCGTGGGTGACCACCCGGGGGCGTCAGCTGTTGCGTCTGATCTTGAGCGCGGTGGTGATCATCGGGATTTGCAGCGGCAGCCGGGCCAGCGCGGCGATGCGCATCGGCCAGGGCTTGCCCCACCACAACCGGCACATGTTGACGTTGGCCGGGAACACACCGACGAAGAGTGCGGCGGCCGCCAGCGCGGCCTGCCGTCGGGTGCGCGGTGGCACCAAGAGCGCTCCGATGGCTATCTCGGCGACTCCCGATGCGTAGGTGTAGAGGCGCGCGTCGCCGGGCAGCTCGGCGGGGACGATGTCGTCGAACGGCTTGGGCGCCAGGAAGTGCAGGGTGCCAACGCCCACGAGCATTGCCGCGATGCGGTAGGCCGTGTTCTGGGTCGCGTCGGATCCAGCGAGGGGGGTGGTCATCGACCTATTGTGTCTTGTGCCGTGGTGAATGTGCTCCAGCGGACCGCCGTGGGAAAGATCGGTCCAAAGCACGCGAATCGACAGCCGGGGTTTCGGCGTGCTTCCTGCTTGACGAGTCGGGCGGTGTCCTCGGCGAATCCGTCTCGGGAGTAGCGGTTGAGGATCTCGTCGAGGTTGTCGGGGTGCAGCGCCCATTGCTGGGCCAGGACGTCGACCAATCCGCCCACACGGAGCCAGTGAGCTATCGCTCCGTATCGGTGCGCCGGGACGAACGGGTTGAGGTTGGTCGTGATGGCCAGGGCCACGCTGTCCTGACGTGCGCCCGTCCACCCGGCGGCCGCCGCGATCTCGCGAGCCTGTCTGGCGCCGGCGACGGTGAAGCACCCTTGCCGACCGGGGTCGAAGAGCCCGACGTCGTGGAGTAGCGCTGCGACACACAGCGCTTCGCGGTCGATTGGGTCGGGGTGACCGCTCAACTCGTAGCGGATGGCCGTGAAGTAATAGGTGCGGTAACTGTGGTTGACGATCTGCGGGCTGGCGACGGCGCGCAGGCGCTCCTCGGCCGCGCGGACCGCGTCCGTGTGCGGCGGTGCCCACTGCGTCAGGTCGATCTTTCGGGGAACCCCGGGTGCGGCAATAGGAAAGCGGCGGAGCGCCCAGCGCAGTCGGGGAGCGGCGTCACCGAGTAGCACCGCGCCGGTGCCGGCGAGCAGAGCCAGGCGCTGTGGCGCCGACAGCGGCGGGCCGCCCCGCCTTTCCCATTCCAGCGAGCCAACCGGGGGCGTGCAGACCATCGGTCACTCCGCTCTCGTCGGGTGTGCGTCAAGGAAGCCCTCGATCGCGGTGACAAGGCGATCGGGCTGCTCTTCGGGGATGAAGGTGCGGCTGCCGGCGATAAGTTCAAATTGGCCTTGCGGCAATAGCTTTGCCAGCCGCCGTCCGTGGTCGCGGGGAAAGATCTTGTCGTTGTCGGCCCAGAGCACGAGCGCGGGTTTGTCGAAGCCGGTGAGCCGGTCCGCGGCCTCGAACGTGTATTTCGTGTCGACCGCTCGCAGCATGCGGCGGAAGTCGCGCCTGACTCCCGGGTTGAGGCGCACGGGGTCGGTGAAGGAGCGCATGATATCTGGGGGCATGGGCCGTGAGGTCACAAACCCGTAGGCAGTGGGCAGGCGCTGGATCGTCTTGAACTGCGCCGTGTAGGCGACGATCCAAGTGAGCAGCCGCGAGCGTGCCATTACCTCCAGGTACTTCTGTGGCGTGGGCGGGAACTTCTCGAACGCGTCGCACGAGGTGAGCACCAGGCGGGCGATCCGTTCGGGATGGCGTCCCACCAGCGCTTGCGCGACGGCGCCACCCGTGTCGTTGGCGACGATCGTGACGTCGTCGAGGTCCAAGGCGGCGATGAAGTCCGCGGTGATCCGGGCCATGCCGGGCAGCGACAGATCTGCATCGGCTTTCAGCGGCAGCGAATGCGAGCCCCACGGCAGGTCTGGCGTGATGCATCGACGGCTGCGGGCCAAGCGCGGCACGACGTTTCGCCACAGATCGCCGTTGACGCCGACGCCATGCACGAACACGATCGGCGGGCCATCGCCGCGGTCGCGGTAGCTGATCGCGCCTTGCGGGATGACGACGCGACGCTCCTGGCCAAGATCGGCACTGATCGACATGGGAGCATACTTGCATGGTGCAAGTGGGTCGGCAATGGCGCGACTCAATGTCGAGCCGGACGGCCTTCCCACGCAGCCAGTTGAGGCGGCGTCAGGGTGGTCGGCTCGCCATCCGCTCCGACGGCACCGGGCGCCGGCACGACGCGCAGGTCGCGCAGCCCGATGGGTTCGTCGCAGTGCTCGCATCGCAGCGCGCCACCGGCCTGGTGATCGCAGCCGGTGTGGAGGATGAGGACCTCGGGACCGTCCGGACCCGGTTCGTGTCGGTCGGCCCAGGCCATCAGCGTCAACACCACCGGGAACAGGTCGCGGCCCTTTTGGGTCAGGTGGTACGAGCCGCGCGACCCGCTGCGCTCCATCACGCCGTGATCGACCAGCTTCTGCAGCCGAGCGCTTAACACATTTGTCGCCAGCCCGAGGCTGCGAAGGAATTCGTCGTAGCGGGTCAACCCGTGGAAGGCGTCGCGGACGATCAGCAGCGTCCAGCGCTCGCCAAGGATCGTCAGCGCACGGGCGAGCGCACAGCTCTGGCCCGTGTAGTCGCGCCCAAGTGGCATGGTGCAAGTTTAGGCCGCCGGCGGTCGCTTCATTGTTAGCGCCGTCACAGCCGGCGGGGCCTGCAACCTAACCCGTTACTATTGCTCATACGGTATTGGATACGATTCCACCCACCCGTTGCTGCCGACCGCAGCCAGACCCTTCGAGGTTGAGCACATGGCCACACCCGTCATTGTCGGAGCGGTTCGGACCGCGATCGGCCGTTCCTTCAAAGGCACGCTCGTCAACACACCCCCCGAGGCGCTGATCACCACGGTGCTTCCGGAGGTGGTGCGCAGGTCCGGCGTCGACCCATCCGCGATCGACGACATCATCTTCGCCGAATCCCATTACGGGGGAGGCGATTTGGCGCGTTATGCGGCGACCGCGACCGGAATGGAGGACATTCCCGGCCAGTCGGTGAATCGGCACTGCGCCGGCAGCCTGACCGCCATCGGAAATGCCGCGGCCCAGATCGGTTCCGGGATGGAACGCGTCCTCATCGCCGGCGGCGTGCAGTCGTTGTCGATGACGCCGCTGACCAACTGGCGAATCCCCGGTCCTGAGCTGAAGTTCCAGGAGCAGTGGATGCCGCCGACACATGTGGAGACGCCCGACGCGCCCAGCCGCGACATGTCGATCACCGTCGGCTGGAATACGGCGCAGGCGGTTGGCATCACCCGGGAGGAAATGGACGCCTGGGCCGCCCGGTCGCATCAGCGCGCGATCGCGGCCATGGATGCGGGCAAGTTCGTCGACGAGATCGTCCCGCTGAAGGTCACGCAGCTCGACGGTTCGGTGATCGACTTCTCCGTCGACGAGCATCCCCGCCGGGACACCACCGTCGAGAAGCTGGCCGCACTCAAGGTGCTGCACCCCGAGATCGAGGGATTCTCGATCACCGCGGGCAACAGCAGCGGCACCAACGACGCCGCCGCGGCGGTCGCCCTCGTCGATAGCGAGTACGCCACCGCGGAGAACCTCAACGTGATGGGCACGGTGCGGGCGTGGGCCGCCGCGGGTGTCGCCCCCAGGGACACCGGGCTGGGTGCCGTCAAGGTCATCGGCAAGGTGCTGCAGCGGGCCGGTCTGTCAGTCGGCGATGTGGCGCTGTGGGAGATCAACGAGGCGTTCGCCTCGGTGCCGATCGCCGCGTGCCGCGAGTACGGCATCGACGAGGAGAAGGTCAACTTCTCCGGTAGCGGGTGCAGCCTCGGGCACCCGATCGCGGCGTCGGGCGCGCGCATGGTGACCACGCTGGCCTATGAGCTGGCCCGCGGGGGCGGCGGCATCGGCGTCGCGGCCATGTGCGCGGGCGGCGGCCAGGGCGGTGCCGTCGTCATCGAGGTCTAGCGGCGATCGCGAAGTCTGGCGGCGGGTCGCCGCCATTGGGCGCGGCGATCGTGAGCATCGGACCTGGCTAGTTGCAGAACGTGTAGCCGATGAATTGGGTGCCGCGCGTATCACCGCTCGAGTAGTTGGCGAAGTGCACGGCCGGCTGTCCGTTGTACTGGGCGTTCATCTTCTGAACGTTTGGTGGGGGGACGTCTTTGGGGAAGGCCAGGATCATGTCGGCGAAGATGTTCAGGCCCGCCTGGCAGATGGCTTCGCGCCGCGGCGGTTGCGGATTCCACGCGTGCACGACAACCGGCTCCGTCAGCTGATAGCCCGCCGCACAATTCGGGTCGCAGACCTTGAACACGGCCGTGCCGGTCCCCTCGGCGCCCTGCGGCCCCCACGAGCTCCACGACATGTCTTGCAGCGCAACGGCGACGCTCGCGCAGCCCAGCACGTTGAGCCGCTTCGGGCGCTCGACCGGCGGAACGGACATGTTGTAGCAACCAGGGATGGCGAAGCTCTGCGGCGGTGGCGGCAGTGACGTGGCCGGGGCCGCGGCCTGACTGCCCTGGGTCAGGTTGAACCCGACAAAAGCGAGCAGGCCCCCCAACGCGACCGCCAAGACGATGCCGATCACGATCAGGCGCCCCCGTGGAAGGCGTCCCAGTCGGCTCAACAAAGGAACGTTGCCCCCGCTCACGTTCACCAGATTACGGCCGAACCGTTCCTCCCGGGGTGGTGCCCGTCAGCCTTCGCCTAGGCAGGGTAAAGTTGGTCAACGCTACCAACTTAAGGATTGTGATGGCCCTGCGACTGATGGATGACCACGAACTGGCGGCGCGGTTGGCGACCGAGGCCGGGCGGCTCCTGCTCACGGTGCGCGAAGAGTTCGCCGACGCCGACGCAAGCGAGCGGAAAGCCGCGGGCGACAAGCGATCCCACGATTTCCTGATGGCGGCTCTCACCGACGAGCGGCCCGACGACGCGGTGCTGTCCGAGGAGGGGGCCGACAACCCGGTCCGACTGCGATCGGAACGCGTGTGGATCGTGGACCCGCTGGACGGCACGCGGGAATTCTCCGAACTCGGGCGCGACGACTGGGCGGTGCACGTCGCGCTGTGGGAGGCGGGCGAGTTGGTTGCCGGTGCGGTGGCGCTGCCGGCGCAGGGCATCACCCTGGCCACCCCGGAGGTCGATTCGCCACCCACGGCCCCGGGCAAGCCGCGCATCGTGGTGTCACGCACCCGGCCGCCCGCCATCGCCCTGGCCGTCCGCGACGCGCTGGACGGCGTGCTGGTGGAGATGGGCTCCGCCGGGGCAAAGGTCGCGTCGCTGGTCCAGGGGTTGTCCGACGTGTACGTGCACGCCGGCGGCCAGTTCGAGTGGGACTCGGCCGCCCCGGTGGCCGTGGCCCGCGCCGCCGGTCTGCACACGTCGCGCATCGACGGGTCCGCCCTGGCCTACAACCGGTCGGACCCGAAGTTGCCCGATCTGGTGGTCTGCCGGCCCGAGCTGGCCGAGGCGGTGCTCGCGGTCACCCGCTAGGCTTTCAGCCGCGTCGGTTTGCCGTCGACAGGCCCTGCTTCGCAAGGGATTTCGTGTGCGTTCCGGTCACCGAGATCGACGCTGGCGCGAAGAAGTGCGGGTGAATTACACGCTGGCGTCGATTTCGGCGCCCACGCGCGGTCAGCGCAGGGCCTGCTGCCAGGACAGAATGCGTTCGGCCAGTTCGGGTCCGGAGTCTTCCTGGATGAAGTGACTGGCGTTGATGCGGGCGTGCGGCTGGCCCGCGGCGCCGGGGATGTGCTGGATCAGGGGACGGTCGGCCCGCCCGAGGATGGGGTCGCGGGCGCCGAAGATGGCGAGGCAGGGTTTCTCCCACTGTCCCAGGACTTTCCATGCGGCTCTGTTGGCGGGGATCGCGGGATCGTCCGCTGAGGTCGGCACCAACTGAGGGAAGGCGCGAGCACCGGCCTGATACGTCTTGTCGGGGAACGGCGCGTCGTACCCCGCCCGCACCCGGGCCGGAACCCGCCGGACGGTCCCGACCGAGACGATGCGGCCGGCGGGCAACACGGGGGAGTAGCGCGCGAACGCCCGCCAGGCGTAGAAAGCGGGCGGGGTGGGCCGCTGCGCGGTGGGCAGGAAACCATTCGCGACCACCAATCGTGCGATGCGGTCACCCTGCTCGGCGGCGATGCGCAGCCCGATCAGCGATCCCCAGTCCTGCACGAACAACGTCACGTCCTTCAGGTGGAGCCGCTCGAACCAGGAGGTCACCCATTCGACGTGCCGCTGATAGGTGTAATCGCCGATCCGGTCCGGCTTGTCGGAGCGACCAAAGCCGATCAGGTCGGGCGCGAGCACGCGGTTCCCGGCGTCGGCGAGGGGCTGGATCATCGTCCGGTACAGGTAGCTCCAGGTGGGCTCGCCGTGCAGCAGCACGATCGGCGGCCCATCCGCCGGGCCCTCGTCGAGGTAGTGCATGCGCAGCGGCTGCGTGTCGCTTGCCGCCACGTCGAGGTAGTTCGCTACGAACGGATAACCTTCCAGGTTTTCGAATCGGGAATCCGGGGTTCGTAGCACATGCATATTCAGCTCCTCCGGTGGGCGGGCGCCTTGAGTTAGCCTCTCGCGGCGACGCGAGTTCGTCTAGTGGGAGATTTCATTGGGCCAGGCGTTGACAGGACATTAAACTGGTTTGTTCATGGCGATTCGGCGTGCGGTCCTGCTCATTGCCGATATCAGCGGCTATACCCACTACATGCAGTGGAACCGCACCCACCTGGCGCATGCCCAGTTGACGGTGGCAGGGCTGCTGGAGTCGGTGATCGACGCCGGCAAGGGCATGAAGCTGGCCAAGCTGGAGGGCGACGCCGCCTTCTTCTGGGCGCCCGACGGCGACGCCAAAGTGCTGGTGTGTGACCGGCTGTCCCGGATGCGGGAGGCGTTCATCGCGCGGCGCGAGCGGTTCAAGAAGGATCTGGCCTGCGAGTGCGCGTGTTGCGCGCAACTGGACAACCTGTCGTTGAAGTTCGTCGTCCACCAGGGTGAGGTGGCCGAACAACGGGTGAAGCGCCACGTGGAACTCGCGGGCTTCGACGTGATCCTGGTGCATCGCATGCTGAAAAACCTGGTGCCCGTGGTCGAATACGTGTTGATGACCGATCCCGTCGCGGCGGGCCTGGACGAATCCGTGCGCTCGCAGTGCAAACCGCTGATGCACGTGTTCGACGACCTCGGGGAGACGTCGACGCACTACATCGACCTTGCGACGGCGCAGGTTTCCCTCGCTCCGGTCCAGTCCAGCTTCTTTCGCCGGTTCGGGGCGACGATGAAGCTGGAATTGAGCTCGTTGCCCTTCGTGCTCGGGTTCAAGGAGCCCGCCGAGGGGTTCCGCAACCTGGGTCGCGGGGCCGAGGAGATCCCCGCCTAGCCCCTGTCGGCGAGCGCCCGGCCCATCCGGGACACGGCCTCGGTGAGAATGGCCGCCGAGGTCGCGTAGTTCAGCCGGACGTGCCCCGCCCCGCCTGTTCCGAAAACGTGGCCGGAACTGAGCGCCACCCGGGCGTGTTCGAGGAACCACCGGGCGGGCCCGGACAGGTCGGCGACCACCGCAAGGCCGTCGGCGGCGTCGTCGACGAACCCGAGCTCCCGGCAGTCGAGCCACGCGAGGTAAGTCCCTTGCGGCCATTGATATTTCACATTCGGCAGGTGTTCGGCGACCAGGTCGCCGAGCAGCCGGCGGTTGCGGTCGAGGCCGCGTAGCAGCTCGTCAAGCCATTCGCCGCCGCTCCGGAAGGCCTCGGCATGGGCGATGACGCCCAGGTGGCTCGGCCCGTGGCTGACCTCCTCCGGCATCCGGCGCAGATCAGCTGCCGCCTCCGGACCCGCGATGGCCAGGGCCGCCTTCAGGCCGGACAGGTTCCACGCCTTGGAGGCGGACGTCAGGGCGAAGGCGTTCTCCGCGCCGGGGACGGTCAGGTACGGGGTGAACCGCGACCCGGACAGGACGACGGGCGCATGGATCTCGTCGGAGACCACCCGGACGGCGAACCGGCGGGCGAGTTCGGCGACCTGGCGCAATTCCTCGCCGGTATGCACCGAGCCGGTCGGGTTGTGCGGGTTGCACAGCAAGTACGCGACCCTGCCGCCCGACGCGCCGGCGCGGGCGAACGCGTCCTCCAGGTTGGTCAAATCGATCCGGCCGTCGGCGTCCAGTGGGGCCTCGATGATGCGGCGGCCGTCGTGCGAGACGAACGCGTAGAACGGGGCGTACACGGGCGGGTTGACGATAACGGCGTCGCCGCGGTCGGTGACCAGACGCAACAGCTCCACGGCGCCGAGCATGACGTCGGGGACGATCGCGGTGCGGCCGACCTCCAGGTCGTGCCATTGCCAACGCCGCGAGGCGAACTCACTGACCGCTTCGGCAAATGCAGTGCCGCAAGGGTATCCGGTGTCACCGATGTCGATGGCCCGGCGCAGGGCCGCGGCCACCGTCGGCGCCAGGTTGACGTCCATCTCCGCAACCCAGAGCGGCAATACGTCGTCGGCGTGCGCGCGCCACTTCATGCTGGTGCGCAGCCGCAGTTGGGGGAGGGTGAGTTCCTCGAGCGGGTTAAACGTCACCCCGGCAGACTAGGTGGCGAACGCGTGCTTGGGAATCGTGAGCGGGAGGTCGACCGAACTCAGCAACCCCGGTTCGGCGGCAACGACATACGGCACGGCGTTGACGACGCGCATCGCGGTGGCGACCATCGCGCCGGCCGCGGACGTCATTCCACCAACGCCGGCCCTGCGCGGATCCTTGAGGGTCGCCGGTCAACGCGATCCCGTATGTCGTCGAGGCGCCGCCCGGCCTGCTCAGCTCGCTGGACATTCCGACGACTCTGCCGCTTTACGCGTTCGACTGAACATGTAACGTGCATCCTAAAGATTAGGGCAGCTAGGAGGCCGCCGTGTACACACTGCGCTTCGATATGCGCGATCCCGAGTGGGCTGCGGCCCCAACCGATCTGTACGCCGCGGCACCCGACATTTCGGCGTGGGCCGAGGATCACGGCGCCCTGGCCGCCGTCTTCTGCGAACATCACGGTTCCGACGACGGCTACCTACCGTCCCCGTTCTTGTTGGCGTCGGCCGTGGCGGCACGCACGCAGCGTCTGGCCCTGAGCCTGATCCTGATTCTCCCGTTCTACGAAACCGTGCGGCTCGCCGAGGACATGGCGGTGCTCGACATTTTGAGCGGTGGGCGGGCGTCGTACATCCTCGCGCTGGGCTATCGGCCCGAGGAGTTCGAGCATTTCGGTGTGCCGATGAAGACCCGTGGCCGCCTCTGCGACGAGAAACTCGCGCTGTTGCGGCGGCTGCTTGCCGGCGAAACTGTCGTCGAAGACGGTCGGCGGATCACCGTGACACCTCGCCCCCTGACCGCAGGCGGTCCGGGATTGATGTGGGGCGGCGGAACTTTGGCGGCGGCCCGGCGGGCGGGCAGGTATGGCCTGGGCATGCTGGGCAACGCGAATGCTCCGGGTATTCGGGAGGCCTACGAGGCCGCCTGTCGCGAGCACGGCCACGAGCCCGGGCCCACCTTCTTCCCCGACCGTGATACCCCGTCGGTCGTGTTCGTCGCCGACGACGTCGATCGGGCGTGGAAAGAGATCGGCGACCATCTGCTGCATGACGTGCGCACCTATGCCGCGTGGAATCCCGGCGACGAGACCACGGCCGGCTTCTCGCACGTGAACAACGTCGACGAGCTGCGTGCGACCGGGAAATCGCACGTCATCATCTCTGTGCCGGAAGCCATTTCGCGGGTCCGCGCCGGCCAGGTGCTCAACCTGTCACCGCTGTGCGGCGGGCTGCCACCGGACGTCGCGTGGCCGTATCTGCAGCGCGTGGGGGAAGTCGTGCTGCCGCAGGCGCTCGGGTGACTGCGGAGGCGCACCCAACTACTCGGGTTGGTTCGGTACGCCGGGGAACAACTGTTCCGTCGGCCCGGCGGTCACCCAGCCACCGAGTTTCGTGATCAGGTGGGGCGCGAAAACCGCCCCATAGAGGACGTTTCCGGCCACGACGACGGCGAGGACGGACAACAGTGACGAGCCGAGGCGGCTCCTCGACCTGTGCTCGGCCCACATCTCGATCACGTTGCGTCCCTGCGCGTCGGTGCGGCCCAGCAGATAGGTGAAGACCATCATCTGGATGGCCATCGCGAGGGAGTCGTAAAGCGGGTACTGGTGGACGGTCCCCTCGCGGATCGCCAGCCCGGGAATGACGCTGCCGTAATAGAACACGCCGAGCTTGGCGCCCACGAACCCGTTGAAGAACAGTGCCCAGCAGAAGCCGACGACGAGACCGACCACCAACAGCGTTGGGGGCCTGCGCCATCCGAACCGTGCGCTCAGCCATCGCCCGAGCGCCGTGCCTGTCACGGCCGGCAGCACGAAGTAGGAGACGTAGCCGACGGGAACGAACAGGGGCAGCCCGCCCCAGGTCACATTCAGCGGCCACCACGAGGGCATGCGGGGGATGGCCGGCGGGAACTGCGCGTACATCGCCCAGTCGTAGGGCGCCTCGATCCACGAGAACGAGATCGCCGAGATACACAGCAGCAGGAGTGGGTGCAGGCGGCGCCGGCGCACGCTCAGGTACACGCCGAGGGCGGTGAAGCCGATGCCGCCGACGAGCGCGAAGTCGCTGGCCGCCTGCATCACGGGCGTCATCGGAGAACTCACCGGTCGTGTCCCGGAGTCCGGCGTGCCTGCGGGTCGAAGCGCAGCACCAGACCGAAGATCGCGACGATCAGCCCGAACAGCGTGCCCAGCATGATGACGGCGCCCACGATCGCAGCCCTCCCGATTCGCACTCGACTTTGTAGATAGTGGCTACTATCTTAAAGTTCGTCAACCCCCGATGTTCGAGGAGTAAGGGTCAGTGCCCCAGCGGCCTTCCACGAAGAGCGGCACACCCGTTGCGGCCACGCGCCGGCCCCGTGGCGCCCCGCGCGGGCTGCTGCTCGACGCCGCGCGGGCCCTCTTCGCGCGCCAGGACTATCGCGGCACGACGACGCGTGAAATCGCCCAGGCCGCTGGCGTGACGGAACACTTGCTGTTCCGGAACTTCGGGTCCAAGGCGGCCCTGTTCCGCGAGGCGCTCGTCCTGCCCTTCACCAACTTCGTCGACGAGTTCGGCCGGACCTGGCAGTCGGTCGTCCCCAAGGAGACCGACGAGAAGGAACTGGCGCGGCACTTCGTCGGGCAGCTCTACGACGTGTTCGTCGAACACCAGGGCCTGCTATTGACGCTGATGGCGTCGGAGGCGCTCACCGAGGAGGAGAAGGCCGACGCCGGCATCGCGGACGTCCGGGAGGCGATCACGACGCTCGGTCAGATCAGCGCGGAAGGCATGCACCTGCGGGGTCTGCGGGCCGAACATCCGGACCTGCCGGCCCATTCGACCGTGGCGATGATCGCCGGAATGGCGGCGTTGCGCTCCACGTATTTCGGCGCCAAGCCGCCATCTCGAGAGGTGATCGTCGAAGAACTCACCCAGGCGGTCCTGCACGGCTTCCTGCACAGAAACGACTGAGCGAAGGGACTGACCAACCATGCACGAGGCGGGCGTCCGCGCGATCGACCTGTACTACGACCCGTTCGACTCCGGCATCGATGACAACCCGTACCCGGTGTGGAAGCGCATGCGCGATGAGGTGCCGCTGTATTACAACGAGAGGTACAACTTCTACGCGCTGAGCCGCTACGAGGACGTGGCGCGCGAGCTGCACAACTGGCAGACCTATCGATCCGGGCGCGGCACCACGGCCGACATCTTGTTCGCGAATATCGAAGTGCCCCCGGGCATTCTGCTGTTCGAGGACCCGCCGCTGCACGACCTGCACCGGCGCCTGTTGTCCCGCGTCTTCACGCCTCGGCGCATGCTCGCGGTCGAGGACCTGGTGCGGGGATTCTGTGTGCGGGAGCTGGATCCGCTGGTCGGTGCGGGCGGCTTCGATTTCATCGCCGATCTCGGGGCGATGATGCCCATGCGGACCATCGGTTACCTGTTGGGCATTCCCGAACAGGATCAGGCCAAGATTCGCGATCGCGGCGGGGCCTACATCGAGTTGTCCGACGAGCGCGACCCCGCCGCGGTCAACGCGAAGCTGTTCGAGGAAAGCATCGTCGTGTTCGCCGAGTACATCGAATGGCGGGCCGACCACCCGTCCGATGACCTGATGACGGATCTGTTGCGGGCCGAGATCGAAGAATCCGACGGCACGCGGCGTCCGTTGTCCCGGACCGAGGTGCTGGCCTACACCGCGATGATCGCCGGCGCCGGGAACGAGACCACGGCCCGGCTGATCGGCTTCATGGGTCAGCTGCTGTCGGATCATCCGGACCAGCGCCGCGAACTGGTCGCCGACCCGTCGCTCATCCCCGGGGCGGTCGAGGAGACACTGCGCTACGAGCCGCCGTCGCCGGTGCAGGCCCGGTACGTGGCGCAGGACGCCGAACTCTACGGTCGGGTCGTGCCGGAGGGCTCATACATGTTGCTGCTCAACGGCTCCGCGAACCGCGACGATCGCCGGTTCGCCGATCCCGACCGCTATGACATCCACCGCGAAGGCGCCCACCTGAGTTTCGGCCAGGGCCTGCACTTCTGCCTCGGCTCGGCGCTGGCCCGGATGGAAGGCCGGGTAGCCCTCGAAGAGGTCCTCAAACGCTGGCCCGACTGGGAAGTCGACTATGCCAACGCGCAACGAGCGCACACCGCGAGCGTGCGCGGGTGGGCGCGCTTGCCCATCGTGACGGGGTGAGTGGGCTGCGGGGCCTAGGACGCGCTTTGGTCCACCAACACCGCGCCGTCGGGCTGGTTGCCCAGCGTCTGTAGCGGAATGTCCCCGCCTCGGGCCGTCAGGCGGACGATCTGGGCCAGTTGCCCGGGGGAGTCACACTGCAGGTAGTGGTCGGCGCCGGGCACCACCCAATAGCGGTTGCGGCCGGGCTTGGTCTTCAGGTACGTCTGCCAGACGTGATTGGGGACGCGCAGCGGAGCGACGTTGTCGTGCAAGCCCCACACCAGCGTGGTGTTGACCGGGCTGGTGGAAAGCGCTTCCAGCCAACCTGTTTCGTCGGCGGCCCGCTCGTGGAGGTACTGGATGGTGTCCGGCAGCACGCGGATGCCATCGTTGTGGGCAAAGCACCTCGCCAATGCGGCGATCTCGGGATCATCGAGTGTGCGTCGCGGCATGAAGGTGCTGGCGCCCAGGCCGGCCGCCAGCATCTCCGGCGTGGTCGCCGCGGCGGTGGGCCGCCCGGTGTCGGGGTCGAGCAGTGCGGTCTGGAACGCGGTGAGGTTGGACAGCGGCAGGTAGATGTTGGCGTTGGTCACGATCAGGTCGACGGGGACGACGGGGGGATCCAGGGCCGCCAGCATCTCCAGCGCGATCATGCCGACGCTGCTGCCGCGATCGTGGGTGAGCATGCGGAATTCGGTCAGACTCCATACCTGAGTGATCGCGTAGACCAGCAGCCGCGCGTCGTCGTAGAGCGAATACACGTAGGGCTCAGCCGGTTTGTCGGACAGGCCGTACCCCGGAAAGTCCAGGACGTAGATGTCGAACTCCGAGCCCAATTCATTGGCCAGGGCGAAATAATCGATGCTCGACGTCGGAAAGCCGTGCACGAGTACCAGGGCGGGGGTGCCCGGCGTGCCGCAGCGGCGACTGAAGACCGCGACTTCCTGCGCATCGTTGGCGGCGGTCGTCGATCGCCACCGTAGTTCCGTACCGCCGGTTTGCCACTCCGCGAAGATGTCCAAGCTGCCAGCATCGCAGAGGTCAGGGCGATAGACAACCATGCGGTTACCGCAAGCCGGCCGCACGGGCGCAGCGTTCACGGGCAGGTGACATGGATCCCGAAAGTTACCGGGCGCGTGCCGTTTTGGCCCGGTGTGGTCGCCTGGCCCATCCCGGTCACGGTGTAGCTCTTGCCCTGCTTGGTTGCCTGCACCTGTGTTGCCGACTTGGTCGCCTGGTAGGGCAGCTGATACTGACCGGTGCTCAGCGCGAGCGAGATCGCGAATCCGTCGACCATGGGCGGTTTCTCGTCCGAGAGGGCCAGCGAGACCGACGCCGTATCGTCGTGCACGCTGATGTGGGTGGTGAGGTCCCCGGATTCCGGCGGTGACGCGTCCGGTTGGGCCGCCGAACTGGTGCAGTCCACCCCCGCGGTCATCGTGTGCTTGTTCCCGTCGATCATGACCGTGGTGCTCACGGGATCTGTGCTCGAACTCGGGGCCGACGCCGGTTGACTTCCTTTACCGGAACACCCGGACAGGCCGGCGGCCAGCACCAGCCCGGCCGCCACGAAGATATAGGGGATCTTCATCTCACCTCCTTTGCCAGCGAGGACTATAGATCCCGTTCGTTTCGGGAAGGTCTCATTTCTCTGGCGACCAGTCAACCGCCGGGTTTACCGCCAGGCTTCCCAACTGACCATGCTGCGTAGCGGCCCGGCAAACAGCGGCCGTACGGCCGATGACCGCCAGCGCTGTTCGATGACGGGGGCCAACGCGTCGGTGGTGGTCAGCGGGTCGTCGTCGAGGTAGATGACGGTGATGTACTGGTGGTCGGTGCGCCATCCCCGCGGCAGGTGGCTCCAGCCCGCGCTGGACCCGAAGGTCCACGCCCCGGCGGTGCCCGGCGCGGCGAGCAGCGCCGGGTGATGCTCGGCATGCAGCCATTGCAGCCACTCGTCCGGGCGGCGCCCGTCGACGGGTTCCTCGACGATGAGCACGACGCCGCGGTGCGGCCGAAACGGCACCACCTCGGCGGAAACGAGTGCGCGCGGCGAGGATTGCCATTGCAGCAGGCGCAGGCCGGCCACCTGTAAGGAGGGCCGGACGACGGGAAACCGGCCGTTCTCGCGCAGCGCGCGGTCGAGTGCGACGAAGTCGTCGAAGGTTTCCTCGACCGGGTCGCCGACGAGGTAGTGCACCGCGTTGCCGATCTCGCCCAGGGCACCGTGGGCCGCCAGGCGGTGCGCGGGGTAGTCGCCGTCGGCGATCCAGCGCAGCCCGTGCACGATCCCCGGCAGCTGGTACTGCTCGGGCATGTGATCCAGCAGGTGCCACCGCAGGTAACCGCCGTCGTCGTCGGCCGGCGCGGCGGGGGTGAGGCTGAATATGCCCGCCCTGACGCGTATCACGTGGCGCCCCCGGGAGAGTGCAATTCGGCGAGCGCCTGAAGCTGGTCCAGGTAGTGCTGCAGCGATGTGTGGCGGAAGACGGCGGGCACGATGGTGGCTCCGTGTGCGGCGATCCGGCCGATGGCATCGCGGGTTTGCTCCGGCTCGTTGATCGGGTCCAGCGGTGCCGGCGGTGGCAAGACCACCTCGAACCCGGGCCGAAGATCGAAGCGGCTCAACCAGTCTCGTGCATCACGCAGGCTCACGCTGAAGGGTGCCCAGCCGTCGGCCAGGGTTGCGGCGCGGCGCAGCGATCGCGGGGTCCGGCCGCCGACCCAGAACGGAACACGCTCCTGCACGGCGCACGGATCGACGACCATGCCGCCGAACGAATAGAACTCGCCGCGGTATTCGGGTTCGGGCACGGACAGCGAGGCGCGCAGCGCCCTGAGCGCGTCGTCGGCTCGCGGTCCGCGGTCGTCGAAAGGCGCCCCGATGAGGTCGAATTCTTCCTTGAGGCTTCCGACGCCGACGCCGAGGATGAGCCTGCCGCCGCTGACCTTGTCCAGCGTGCCGTAGCGCTTGGCGATCTCGAGCGGATGGTGGTATCCGAGCACCAGCACGTTGGTGGCCAACCGGATTCGCTCGGTGCGGGCGGCCAGGTAGCCGAAGGTGGCCAGCGGATCCCAATAGCGGGTGCCGCGGCGGTGCGTCTCGGCCGCGGGCAGGGCGATGTGTTCGCTGCAGGTCAGATGGTGGTAGCCGAGCCGATCCGCGGCTTCGGCGACCCGCGTCAGGTCCTCGATGGATGCGGTCTTCTCCCAGTCTCCACTGGCTTTGGGGAACATCGTCACCACGGGGGTGGCCACCGAGAGTCGGGGGGCGCTCATCCCTGCATGTACCCTCCGGCGTCGACGGGGATCGATTGACCGGTGATGGTGCGGCTTTCGTCGCCGGCCAGGAACAGCGCCAGGTTGGCGACGTCATCGGGTGTGGAGATATTCTGCAAGGCAACGCCTTTGATGGCTTTGGCGCGTTGGGTGGCGAAGTCGACGCCGCGTTCGTCGGCGGTACGTTGCACCCATCGACGCCACAGCTCGGTGTCGATCGAGCCGGGCACGATGCAGTTGCACCGGATGCCGTATGGGCCGACCTCCAGAGCCACCGTCTTGGTGAACGCCCGAAGCGACGCCTTCGCGGTGACGTAGTGGCTCTTGCGGACGATGCCGGAATAGCCCGCCGTGGAGGAGAAGTTGAGGATGACGCCGCGACGGCGGGCCAACATCGACTGGTTGAGCACTTCCCGGGTGCACAGCATCGCCGCGGTGACGTCGATGGCGATCGTGGCGTTCCAATTGTCCAGGGTCTGTTCCCAGATCCAGCGGTCTTCGCCGGGCGCGGCCGCGTTGTTGCACAAGATGTCGACGTGGCCGAATTCGTCGACGGCGCGCGCCACCATGGCTGCGACGTCGTGCTCGTCGGTGACGTCCGCGCGCATCGCGATCGCACCGGGGCCGGCCGCGTCGGCGGCGGCGCGAACGAGCTCTTCGCGGCGCGCGGCCAGCAACACCTTGGCGCCTTCACCGACGAATCGCGAGCCCAGCACGGGTCCCAGGCCGGTGCTCGCCCCGGTGATGATCGCGACCTTGCCGTCGAGGCGGCCGGTCATGGCGCAGTCAACTTGCGGGCACGCATGTTTCGAGCCACGCGTGGATTCGTTCGGCGACGGCACGCCATCCGGGGTCGAGCATCATGTCGTGGCTCATCTTAGGGAAGAACTCGGCTCGAGTGTCGTAGGCGGCCGCGGTGGCCCGAACTTCGGTTGCGGTGAAACAGACGTCGTCCTCGGCTCCCAGCACCAGCAGCGGCGTGCTGACCAGATGCGGCCTGGGAAGCTTGAGCCACAGCATGTCGATGGCGATCCTCAGCGCGAACTCTTCGTCGAGTGCCGCAGCGTAGCGCGCCACATCGGCATCGGAGTTCGACTGGGAGAAGAAGGTTTCGCGGGCCAATTCCGGTGTGGCGCCGACGCCGCGCAACGACCTGGTCATGGCCAGGCCGCTGGCGGTGTACCACGGGTGACGCTTGAGCCTGCGCGCCAGGAATCCCAGGATTCCGCTGGGGGGCACGGAGGCGAGCAGTACGGCCGCGGCGGCCTCGTGTGATTCCAGGTACTTCTGCACCACGAAGCCGCCCATGGAGTGGCCCACGACCACCGGCCGTTCGGGCAAGCCGTCGGCAACCGCGGCGACGTCGGCGACGAAGTCGGTGATCGAGCAGAACCGCATCGACCTGGTCGCCGGGCTGTTGCCGTGACCCCGAAGGCTCACCGCCAGCGCCCGGTGGCCCTTGTCGGCGAAGAAGTCCAGAAAATGCTCGTCCCAGCACCAGGCGCCATGCCAGGCGCCGTGCACGAACAACACCGGCGGCCTGCGGGATTCGCCGCTCGGCTGTCGTTCGATCACTTCGAGCATGAGCGTGACTCCTCCGTCGGCCGCGCCCCCCGGTTGGCTGCAACGCCGCTGAGACTAGCCGCTGGCCCACCCGTGCAGGGCTGGAATCAGCAAAGGTGCACCGAAGCGCGCCCCGGCGGGCGTTTACTGGGCCGGTGGGAGATGACGCGGATTCCGGCGGGACGCGCGTGCTGGTGTTGTCCGCCTTCCCGGCCGAGGCCGACGCGGTGCTGTCCCACACCACGCTCGATCGTGATCCGGTGGTGGTCGCCGACCGCCGGCACTTCTACCTCGGTTCGATCGCCGCCAAGAGGGTGATCGTGGCGATGACGGGCATCGGCCTGGTGAACGCGCGCGACACCGCCGCCGTCGCCTTCGCTCGCTTCCCGCCCGACGCCCCCAATGCGATTGGCGCGGTGGTGTTTTCGGGCGTCGCCGGCGGTGCGGGCCGCACCAGGATCGCCGATGTCGCCGTGCCGGCGCGCTGGACCCTGGACCACGGCGCGACGTTTCGCCCCGTCGACCCCGGCATGCTGGCGACGGCCGACAAGCTTTCCGTGGCACTGGACGGCGCGACCCGCTGGATCGATCTGCGGCGCAGGCCGCAGGTCGTCGTCGGCGGCGACGGTTGCAGTTGGGACAACAACAACGGCGTGGCGTTTCCGTGTATCCCCAACGGCGGCGAGGTCTTCGGCTGCCAGCCCCCCAGCGTGCCCAACCGGTCCATGCGGTACACCGGCAACTTCCGGCAGGCGGGTGTCCGCTGGCTGAGAAGCGCGCTGATCAGCAACCTGCGCATCGTCTCGACGGCGGACCCGGCCTTCGAGGCGACGGACATGGAGACCGCGGCCGCGCAGGCCGTGGCCGACGCGCACGGGGTCTCGTTCCTGGGCATCCGAGGCATCACCGACGGGCCCGGCGATCCACTTCACTTGCCCGGCTTCCCGTTCCAGTTCTTCTGCTACAAGCGGATCGCGGCGGCCAACGCGGCCCGGGTAACCGCGGCCTTCCTCGAGAGCTGGGTCTGATCGCTACTCGGGGCCGCGCGCGACCGCCCGGCCCGGGTCCGAACACCACTCGGACCACGACCCGGGAAACAGCGCCGCCTCCCGGGCCGCCGCCGCGAGCGCGGCTACCGCGACGCTGGCGGTGACGCCCGAGCCGCAATAGGCACCCAGCCGACCGTCCCCATCGACCCCGCGCTCGCCCAGCAGTCGGGTGAGCGCTTCGCCGCCGACGAACGTGCCGTCGGCGGCCAGGACGGCGGTGCTGGGCAGATTCTGGGCGCCCGGGATGTGGCCGGCGGCGGGGTCGAGCGGTTCGACGTCGCCGCGGAAGCGTTCGGGAGCCCGGGCATCGAGCAGCGTCACGGCGGCGGCGCCGGCCTGGTCGGCGGTGAGGGTCGGCAGGGCACCGGCATACAGATCATCGTGCGGCACAGTCACATTCCCCGGTTGCGGCGTCACCTCGCCGGTTTCCACGCTCAGCCCGGCCGATCGCCAAGCGGCCAGGCCGCCGTCCAGGATGCGGACGCCCGGCAGCCCCGCCGCCGTCAACACCCACCAGGCGCGCGCCGAACCGGCGCGATTCCAGTCGTCGTACACCACCACCGGCGAATTCTGCCGGACTCCCCATCGGCGCGCGGCGGCCTGCAGACTGCCTCCCGACGGCAGCGGATGGCGGCCGCGTCCAGAAATCGTGTGATCGCTGAGTTCCTCCTCGAGGGAGGCGTACACCGCGCCGGGTAGGTGGCCCTGCAGGTAGGCCGGCCGCCCGTCCGGCTCGTCGAGCCGCCACCGGACGTCGAGGATGGTGACCGGGTCGCCGGCCTCCACGAGGTCAGCGAGCTGCGCGACGCTGATCAACACCTGGTCCCGGGCTGTCACCGATTCGCCTCCCTGATCGTCTGCACCGAGACTAGCTGCCGCCCGAAATGCCGCCCTGCTCGGCGAAAGGGTGGCGTAGCGTCGCGATCGGAAGTAGGGCAGATGGAGCGGAAGGCTCCGACTTCGAAGGACGTCTACGGCCATGAGTACATCCGAGCAAGCGCAGACTCGTACCCGTATGTTCGCCCGCGTGCTGGGCCCGTACCTGACGATCGTGCCGATCACGGTCGCGGTGCGCGGCTCGTACATGCAGACGCTGTTCACCGAGTTCAAGGCGAATCCCATGTGGCCGTGGCTCTATGGGGCGATTCTGTTGATGGGCGGCATTTTCATCATTGCGTTTCACCAGTATTGGCGCGGCCTCGCGGCGGTCATCGTGTCCGCCGTGGGCTGGTTCTTCGCGATCCGCGGGGTGCTGCTGTTGACGGTGCCGCAGGCCTACGACGCGGCCGGAGACGCGATATACAGCTCGGGTATGTCCGCGGCGATATGGGTGTTGTTCGTTTGCCTGGCATCCGCGGGGTTGTACCTGACATATGTCGGCTGGAAGCCGGAGCGCTCCGCGGATAATTAAGCCCGCGACCATTTCCATTTCCACGTAAGCGGCGAATGCCGACCCATTCGGATGGCGTAGGTCGCCGAACTAATGGGGCCAAACGGCCCTAGTGAAACGGCATTGCGGGAGACACGGTTGATGTTTCGGAGTCGATTGGCGGCAAATGCTCTCGCCGCTCAAACGAGGAGGAATACCAGTGAAGATCCCCACGATGATCATGACGGTCGCAGCCGTCGTAATGACCGCCATCGGTGTGAGTAGCGCACCCATCGCATCGGCCACCTACCCCATCGTCGGCAAACTCGGTAGCGAACTGACGATGACCGACAGCGTAGGCCAGGTTGTCCTTGCATGGACGGTCAGCAACCTACAGCCCAGCAGCGACGTTACTCCCGGCTACACGCCGACCGGCAAGCTATGGGAAGCCACGGCAACCGTCAGGTCGATTCGCGGCACTGTCACTCCAGCGATTTCGCAATTTAACGCCATCGCCCCGAATGCGGCCGCCTATCGGGTTCTGTGGTGGGTCGCGAGCCCGACGAACATCAGCGGGGCAACCATTCCTGACGGTGCCCAAGCGACCGGCAAAATCCACTTCGACGTCACAGGTCCGGCGCCGACCACGGTGACAATGAACAACGGGATGGAAGACCTGCTGATCTGGGGCCCGTAAGCCCTCGGAATGGCGCGCTCGAGCGCCCGTGGGGTTTATGCGGTGTATTCGGAATCGCCACGCTGATCGGGCAGCGCCGGCGCCCCCAACGACGCCAGCATGCCCGTCGCCGCCCGGTGCCACGTGAAGTCCTCGGCGCGTCGGCGCGCTGACACACGGCGGTGGTGCTCGGGACGGCTGGTGACCGCGCCGACCGCCCGCGCGATCGCGGCCGGGTGATTATCCGCCGAAGCGCCGCTGTCCGGGGTGATGATCTCGGTCAGCGCCGAGGTCCGCGAGACGACCGCCGGTGTGCCGCAGGCCAGCGACTCCAGCGCGGCCAGCCCGAACGTCTCGTGCGGCCCGGGGGCCAGCGTCACGTCGGCCGAGGCCAGCAGCCCGGCCACCGTGTGGCGATCGGAGACGAAACCGGTGAAGTCCACCGGCAGCCGGGCGGCCTGCCGCTCCAGCCTGGCCCGCAGCGGACCCTCGCCGACGACCACGAGCCGGGCGTCGACACCGGCCTGGCACAGCTCGCCGATCGCGTCGATGCTGCGGTCGACGCGCTTTTCCACCGACAGCCGGCCGCAATGGACCAGCAGCAGCTGGCCCGGCGCGGCCCAGCGCCGCCGTACCAGGTACGAGTGCCGGCGCGGGTGGAAGGTCTGCAGGTCCACGCCCAACGGGACGGTCACGGTGTTCGTCGCGCCGATGCGGTCGAATTCCTCACGCGCAAAACCGGTGGTGCACACCACGGTGTCGTAGTCCGCCGCGGTGCGCGCGTTGGCCAGGTCGGCGAACTTGACCGCGGCGCGGCGCGGAAGTATCTGCCCCACAAGGCGATCCAGCCGCTCGTGGGAGATCATGACGGTCGTGGCGCCGTGGTTGCGGCCCCAACGGCCCAGGGATCGCAGCGTGAGCCGGTCGGACACCTCCAAGGCGTCGGGCCGTAACGCCTCCAGCAGCGACTTGACCGGGCCGGGTAGGACCGCGCGGTAGCCGCCGGTGAGCGGAATCAGCCGCGCCGGCAGGGTGATTCGCACGACGCCGGTGCGCAGCTGGCTGCGCTCGGCGCGCTGGCCGGGAACGATCAAGAACACCTCGTGCCCGCTGGCGCAGTATTCGGCGCCGAGCCGGTCCACCGCGGTGCGAAGGCCGCCGGAGCGAGGGCCATAGAAATTGGCGACCTGTACTACGCGCATAACGTGAGGACACGCGGTGCGCGTGTGCGTTCAACAATGTGGACTTGACGCTGGCCTGAACAGTCCATGAATTCCGCCGAACGGACTACGCCCGGTCGCCCTTCGGGCCTTCGGCGCGGTCGATCTGGTCGGCGATGTCGGCGCCGGACAGCCGAGCGTCGAGGAAGTCACCGGAGGTGGGCAGGCTCAGATGCAATTGCGATGCCCCACTGATCGCGACCTCTCCGCGCTCGAGGGTGAAATCGAGGATGTGCCCGCCGCCGGTGCGGTCGGCGTTGAGGAAGTGCAGGTGATACCCGGCGACCGAGATGCCCTGCTCGAAGTCGGGGGTCCGGAACCCGACCACCGTGCCCGAGACGTCGGTGAAGACGGTCTCGGCCTGTTCCTCGGTGGCCTGGGTCAGCGGTGGATAGGGCGGCTTCTGCGCCATCACGGTGCGGGTGTGCAGCTCGACGAAGTGCCCGGTGATCCGGACGGCGTAAATGAGGTTGGCGCTGGTGATTTGGCGGTCGATCGCGGCGGTCAGCTCCGTGCGGGAGGTGCGGCTTTGGATCGCGATCTGAAAGTCGTTGTGGAATCGGGTGACCGCAGCGAAGGGGCTGAGATCCGTCGGCGCGGCCCGGCTGGCGGAGCCGTCGGCGCGCAGCCGGTAGCAGACGCCGTCGAGAATGACCATCTCGCCGTCGAGGTGATTGAAGGTGCCCAGCCCGAAGTCGCCGTGGCGCAGGATCTCGGCCACGGTGACGTCGCCGTCGTAGACACCCTCCAGCAGGGCGCCGATCGTCGAGAACTGGTACACCTCGGCGTCGTTCGCGCGTTGATGGGTGAGCAGCGTTGTCGCCCAATGGCGGAAGCGTTCATATGCGCCGGCAGGGGTGTCCATGGTCCTCATTCGAAGGGGTCGTCGTGCAGGTGTGCGGCGAGGTCGGTGTTGCGGCTGTAGTCCACCGGGACGTCGATCAGGGAAGGGCCGTCCTCGGCCAGCGCCTGGCGCAGGGTGGCGGTGAATTCGTCGGGTGTCCTCACCCGGTAACCGCGGGCGCCGAAGGCCGCCGCATAGGAGACCAGGTCGTAGTCGCTGAGCTCCACACCGGATTTGCGGTCGTACTTGAGCATCTCCTGGAAGCCGACCATGTCATAGCTATTGTCGCGGAACACGATGTGGGTGAACGTCAGCCCCAGATGGGCTGCGGTCGCGAGTTCCTGGGCGGAGAACAGGAATCCGCCGTCGCCGGAGACGGACACCACCTGCGTTCCGGGCCGCACCAGACAGGCCGCCATGGCCCAGGGCAGCGCCACACCCAGGGTCTGTTGTCCGTTGGAGAACAGCAGCCGCCGCGGCTCGTACACCCGGAAATGGCGGGCCATGTAGATGTAGACCGAGCCGACATCGCAGGTGATGGTGGCGGTGTCGTCGACTTCTTCGCGCAGCCGCAGCAGGACGGCGACGGGGTTCAGGCCCGGGCCTCCTGGTGTCGCGTCCCCGGCGGTTGTGTCGATGTCGGCCAACGCTTTTCGCTGGGTGGCGATCTCGCGCTGATAGTCGTCGGTGAGCGTCAGGCCGGCCAGCTGGTCGGTCAACGAGGTGAGCGTGGCGGCGATGTTGCCGAGCAGTTCGACGGTGGGTTGGTAGTGGTTGTCGATGTCGGCCGGCACCGAGTCGACGTGCACGACGGTGCGGTGGACGTCGGTGTTCCACAGCACCGGGTCGTACTCGACGGAGTCGTAGCCGACGGCGACCAGGACGTCTGCGTGGGCGAGTATGACATCGCCGGGCTGATTGCGGAACAGCCCCACCCGGCCCAGGAAGTTGTCCTCCAGCGCGCGGGAGATCACCCCCGCGGCCTGGAAGGTTTCGACGACGGGCAGCCCCGTCGTGGCGACCAGGGCGCGCAGTGCCAGGCAGCTGTCGGGGTCGGCGCCGCGCATACCGACCAATAACGCCGGCCGCCTAGCGGCGCGGATCAGCTCGCCCGCCTGCGCGACGGACGCCGCCGGGGCGGCCGCCAGCGGCGGAATCGGGTGCCGCCCAGGGATACTCGCCGCGGTGGGGGCGGCCAAGACGTCGGCGGGCAATACGACGGCGGCGGCCCCGCGCGGTTCGCTGAGCGCGGCGCGAAACGCGCCGACGGTGGCCTCGGCCGCGTTGCCCGGGTCGTTGACCTCGCCGGTGAATTTGGTGACCGTCCTGAGCATCGCGGCGGCGTCCATGGACTGGTGCGTGTGTTTGAGCCGGTCCTCCCGGCGCACCGCGCCGCACAGCGCGACCACCGGATCCTGTTCGGTGTTGGCGGTCAGCAATCCGGTGGCCAGGTTGGTGGTGCCTGGGCCCGACGTCACCAGCACCACGCCGGGGATCCCGGTGAGGCGGCCGATCGCCCCGGCCATGAAGGCGGCGTTCTGTTCGTGGCGGCACACCACCAATTGCGGGCCGGAGTCCAGCAGGGCGTCGTAGACGGCGTCGATCTTCGCGCCCGGCACACCGAAGACGTACTGCACGCCTTGCGCCGACAACACGTCGACGATCTTCTGCGCGCTGCGCACGGGATCACCGGGGTTCATAGATGCCATGCACCCAGCCAAGCACGCGTCGAGGCGGGCCGCAGAACGGCCAGGTACTTCCAGCCCGTCGCCGGCGATTCGAGTGTGCGATGAGGGCTTCGAGTGTGCGCCTATGGCGGCGACACGCCGAGCGACGCCGCCGTAGGCGCACACTCGACGGCGGATCTTTCCGCCTAACCGCTGAACTCCGGCCCGAACCAGCGCCGCAGCGCATCGTGCAGGCGGGGATGGTCGGCCGCGCCGAATTCGCTCGCGGCCCAGGCGACGTATCCGTCGGGCCGGATCAGCAGTGCGGCCGCGGGCGGTTCGCCGAGCGTCGCCGTCACGACGTTTACCCGATCGGCCCAGCCCGACGCCGCGGCTCCGACGCGGCCGTCCAAATCGAGCAGCACCGGCCGTGCGCTGTGCAGCAGTTCGGTGACCCGTCGGCCATCGGGGAGCGTCAGCTCGGGCACGGGCCAACCCGATAGGGGATGGTCGTCACCGACGTCGTACCGCACGTCGGTGCCGGCCAGCAACGCGGCCATGTGTTTGGCGACGTCGGGAAGGGTGAACAGTTCGCCCATCAGGGTGCGGAGCGCGGCGACTTCGGCGCCCGGGAACATCAGGGCGGTCTGGGCCTGCGAGTGCATCATCACGCGTTCGCCGACGGGATGCCGTTCGGATTCATAGGTGTCGAGCAGTCCGGCCGGCGCACGCCCGTCGAGGTGGGCGGCGAGCTTCCAGCCCAGGTTCATGGCGTCTTGCAGGCCCAGGTTCAGGCCGGGGCCGCCCATGGCGCTGTGGACATGGGCGGCGTCGCCGAGCAACAGGACCCGGCCGGCGCGGTAGCGCTCGGCGTGGCGGGTGTTTTGACCGTTTACGCGCCGAAGAGCATGTGGCCCCGCACCTTTCGGATCTTCGAAGGGAACGTCGACGCCGAGGACGCGACGGGCACTTGCCAGCACTTCGGTCACGCTCATCGGTGTGTCCTGGACCGGCGGCCCGAATTCGAGTGTGCCGAACAAAGATCGACCGGGTTCGAACTCCGCGTAGATCACCCCGCCCCGGTCCAACCGTGTGTGGCCCAGGGGGAGCCGGCCGAACCCGGGAATGTCCAGGCCACCGTCGGCGCGCCGGAGGTCGTCGGGGACGTGCACGTGGGCGAGCCGGCCCACCAAGTCGAGCGTGGTGCCGGGGAAGTCGATCCCCACCGTCTTGCGCACCAGGCTGCGTCCGCCATCGGCACCCACCAGATACCCGGCGTCGATGCGATAGTCGCGTTCGGGGGAGGAGGACACCCGCAGCGCAACGGCGTTGGCATCCTGCCGCAAATCCGTCAGTTGGTGTCCCCAGCGCAGGTCCACTCCGAGATCGCGGGCCCGCTTCTCCAGCGACCGCACCAGCCGGGGCTGGGGCATGACCATCGCGTACATCGGATTGTCTTCCAGCCCGGCGAAGTTCAGCATCATCGCGGCGAACATCCAGCCGTACGTGGGCTTCGGCGGATCGGCGTCCCCGGTCAACTCCCGGTAGATACCGCGCATGTCGAGCGTCCGAACGACTTGCCCCACAAGACCGTTCGCCTTCGGCTCGTCGCTGGGTCCAGGCAGGCCGTCGAGCACGACGGGGCGGATGCCGGCCAGCGCGAGCTCGCACGCGAGCATGAGGCCGTTGGGGCCGGCGCCGGAGATGACGATTTCGGCACGTTCGTCAGTCATGGGACCTCTTCTTGCGCTTGGCGGGTTCGGGCAGGCCGGCGCTGACGGCGGCGAAGCCGGAACGAATCAGGTCGGTGATCGGGACCGGTGGGTCGGCCCGGACGTAGGCCTCCGCCGCGGCGTCGCCGACGGCGCGCACGATCGCCACCACCAGCCGGGGATACAGGTCGTGCTCGGGATCGGTGCCGGTGCGCTCGGCGATCACGGTGAGCCATTCATCGAAGAGGTTCTGCGGCAACGCGTTACGCACTTGCGGGTTCATCAGCATCTTGCGTACCTCGACGAGTTCCCGGCGGCTGGGCACCTGGTTTTCCTCCCCGTACACCTCGCCGAAGTCGGCTTCCAGCGGCTCGAGCACAGCGTGCGTGATCGCCGTCCACAGCGGTTCGTCGGGCGGGCGTTGCCGCAACGCGGCAATGCCACGGCGCATCCGCTCGGTCTGTCGGTAGGCGAGCGCCTCGTACTTGCCGCTGAAGTAGTTGTTGAAGGTGCGCAACGAAACGCCGGCCAGGCCGGCGATGTCCTCGCGCGTCACGTTGTCCAGTCCGCGTTCGAATGTCAGGTTGAGCGCGGCGTCGCTGAGCGCACGCCGGGTGTCGGCCTTCTTGCGCTCGCGCAACCCCCGCGGTGGTTCGGTCATGACGACCACCGTATGCAAAAGTTGCACGGCAGGCAATATTGCACGGCGAGCAATATTCGGGTCCGCGCCTAGCCTGGGGTGTGGGCACGGGATGCCACGATCGGTGGGTCAGTCGAATTCGCGCTGGAAGGCGAAGCCATGGATGTGCAATTCATTACGAGCGTTGCAGTAATCACCCCTGAGCCGGCGGTCAGCCGAAAGTTGTACGTGGACACGCTCGGCCTGCCCCTGACGGCGGAAGCCGACGGCTACCTCCACAGTGAAGGCATCGACGGCTGCAAGTCCTTCGGTGTCTGGCCACTGACTCAGGCTGCGCAAGCGTGCTTTGGCACGCCTGACTGGCCAGTTGAGCGGCCGGTGCCACAGGCCAGCGTCGAGTTCGAGGTCGCGGACGCCGACGCCGTCCGGGCTGCAGCGGACGAGTTGACGCAGAAGGGGTTCACGCTGCTACACGATGTTTACACCGAGCCGTGGGGACAAACTGTCGCTCGACTGCAGTCCATCGAGGGCATGATCATCGGCATCTCTTACGCGCCCGCGATGCATTCGTAAAACGAGCGCGCCCGTAGTCGTCAGCGCTTGCCCCAATCCCACGGCGGCGTCGTCAGCAGGTTCTGACCGGCGATGCGTGTCTCACCCCACTCCTTGTAGAGCTCGATCTCGGCGGTGTCGTCGCCGGTGGCTTCCAGCAGTGATCGTGAATGGGTGACCACCAGGACCTGGGTCCGGGCTGCGGCGGCGCGGATCAGCCCGGCGAGTGGACGCACCAAGTCCGGATGCAGGGATGTTTCGGGCTCGTTGAGCACCATCAGCGAGGGCGCCTGCGGGCTGAGCAGGGCGGCCGCCCACAGCAGGAATCGCAGTGTGCCGTCGGACAATTCGGCCGAGCGCAGCGGCCGCAGCATGCCGCGCTGCCGGAGCTGCAGGTCGAACAGGCCGTCGTGCACGGCGACCGACACCGTGGCGCCATCGAAGGCCTCGGCGACGGCCTCGCCGAGGCCTTCGATGCCGGCCTCGATGATCGTCTGGATGGCGGCGGCCAGGTCGCTGCCGTCGTCGGCGAGCACCGGGGTGCGCGTCCCGACCTGCGGGTGGCGCGCGGGCGCGTCTGCGTCCACCCGGAAGCCGTCGTAGAACCGCCACCCGCGGAGCCGCTCGCGCACGGCGGCCAGCTCGGGAAGCGCGTGCGGGTGGGCGTACTCGGCCAGCACGCTGCGGTACAACGGCAGGGACCGGGACAGCTCGTCGAATCCGCGACCGGTGTCGGCGGTGACCTCGACGAAACTCGCGGCGCGGCGCACCAGCGTCGTGCCGGTGCGCAACACCGGGCCGGCGAACACCGCCTCGCGTTTGATCTCGGGATCGCGGGCGAAGTGCGAGTCGGCCCGCCCCGCCGACACCGGGATGCCCAGGTCGACGAGGTAGCCGAAATCATCTGCGGCAAAACCCAGTTCGAGAGCCACGGGACGGGTGCGCACCGTGCCCTCGGCCTTGCCGGTCCGGCGGGCGCCCTTCAACTCCTCGGGTCCGGCCCACAGCGCGGACTGCAGCCCGCCCTCGCGGGCCAGCGACCCGATCACCTCGCCGCGTCCGCAATCGGCCAGCAGCCGCAGCGCGCGGTACAGCGACGACTTCCCGGCGCCGTTGGCGCCGGTGACCACTGAGAGCCGGCCCAGCGGCAGGATCACCTCGCGCAGCGAGCGGTATCCGCGGATCGCCACCGTCTGCAACATGGAGCCGACTGTACGGTCGACGACCGACGCGCCTATTCGTTGTCGGCGGCGTCGAGCAGCTGCACTTCCTCGAGGTCCATCTCGTTCTGCAGCTCGCGCAAGACGATGTCGTCGATGAGGTTCTGGTTGCGCAGCGCGGTGATCTCCCGCCGCTTGCTGTCCAGGACGCCGAGTCGCACCCGGCGCACCAGCTCCTTCTTCTTGACGAGGTGGTTGTCCGTCGAGCCGTTCTCGGTGGCGACGGCCACCGCGGCCTTCTCCTCGTACTCCTTCTGCAGTCGGCGGCGCAGGTCGTCGCCGATGCCGACCTCGTCGGCGACGGCCGGCAACGCGTCGAGGGCGGCCCGCATGCCCCGGGTGCGGGCGAGCTGCAGCTCCTCGGCGTGGGCGACGTCCTCGGGCATCTTCGCCCAGCGGACCACGGCGGGCAGCGTGGTGCCCTGGACCAGGACGGTGGTCAGGATCACGACGACCACGATGAAGATGAGCAGGCTGCGGTCGGGGAACGGCGCGCCGCTGAGTGTGGTCGCCGGGACGGCCAGGGCCGCGGCCAGCGACACGGCCCCACGGAATCCGGCCCAGGCGGTGACGAAGCGTTGCCGCCAGCTGACGCGACGTTCGCGTTGCGCCTCTCGGCGGTCGATCAGCCGGATCAACACCACCGTGAGCTCGCCCCAGAAAATACGCGAGACGATCACCACGCCGGTGACGGCGAGCGCAATGAACAGGGCGCGGCGGATCCCGCCGTCCACGCCGGCGATGCCGTGCAGTGCCGCCGGGATCTGGACGCCGACGAACACCCACAGCGAGCCGTTGAGCAGGAAGGTCGCGCTGTCCCAGAACGAGTAGGCCTGCAGGCGGGACCGCGCGCGGATCACCACCGGTCCGGCGTAGGCGAGCACCAGCGCCGCGACCATGACCGCCACCACGCCGCTGCAGTCCATGCTCTGGGCCAGCAGGAAGGCCGCGAAGGGCGTCAGCAGACTCAACGCCATTTCCTCTTGAGGGGCGTCGATTCTCTTGCGCACCAGCGTGACCGCTCCGCCCACCAGCAGTCCGGCGGCGATGCCGCCCAGATAGGAGCCGACGAAACGGCCGACCAGGTCGATCGGGGTGATCGCCGATCCGCCGATCGCCACGTGGACCGTGACGGCGAACAGCACCAGGGCCGTGCCGTCGTTGATCAAACTCTCGGCCTTGAGCACGGTGACCGACCGGCGCGGCAACTTCTTCGCCAGGCCGGCCACGGCTGCGGCGTCGGTGGGGGAGAGCACGGCGCCCAGGACAGCCGCCGCGTGCGAGTCCATGCCCAGCGCCCGCGCTGTCCACGACACCGCCACCGCCGTGGCGATCACCAGCCCGACACTGAGGAAGACGATGATGCGCGCGTTCGCCCGGATCTCGCGGAAGCTGGTGTTCAGGCCCTCCCAATACAGGATCGCCGGCAGGAACAGCAGCAGCACGATCTCGCCGTTGACGTGCACGCCACCGAAGTGGGGGATCAGACCTAGCAGCGTGCCGAGCACGATGAGCAGCACCGGGGGCCCCACCCGGTAGCGCCGACCGAGGACCGTCCCGACGATGACGGTGGAGACGAGCGCGACGATCAGGACGAGGCCAAACACCAGCCCATCCTGCCGGACCTGTGCGGGTCGCGCCGACCGGGGCTTGGGCCCGACACGGGGCCGAATGAGCGTCCAGCGCGGTCGCACCGGCAGCACGTGGCAGTGTTGGCGGTGTGAGCGACGTCGCGCAGGCGTTCGAGTCGCAGCGGCCGCGGCTGTTCTGGTTGGCGTATCGGCTGCTGGGATCGGCGAGCGAGGCCGAAGACGCGGTGCAGGACGCCTACCTGCGACTGCACGCCGCTGATGCGGAGGCGATCGAGTCGCTGCCGGCCTGGCTGACCAAGGTCGTCACGAACCTGTGCCTCCACCGGCTCACGTCGGCGCGCGCCCGTCGACCTTGCCCGCAGCTATCTGGCGATCGTTGGTAAACGACGACCCATCGTGCCGGTCCGCTTGCCCGGCAAGGTGTTTGGCGGGATCCGCGCCGGCGGGCTGCTGGCCTCGGAACACGCCGATGCCACGATCACCTTCGAGCAGTACCTCCGTCAACAGGTCGAGGCAGGGCAACTGCCGTACCGCGACGCCATCCGCGCCTACCTGCCACACCGCATGCGCAAAAGGTCGCGATGACGGTCCGGCTGACCAGCCCGGTGTCGGCGGGCAATCTACCTCCGCTCGACGCGCCGACCTGAGCACCACGCATCCGGGCCATAATGGGCTCGATGACTGTCGGGAAGATCAGGCTCTTGGTGACCGTCGCGATGCTCGTTTGGCCGATGTTGGTGGGCTGCCACTTCGCGTCCAGGAACCCACCGTCGACCAAGACCCTGCAGGTCCCGATGAATGACGTCCTCACACAGGACGCCATCACGCAGAGCATCACCCTGGCCGTCGGCAACACGCTGGTCGTCAAGTTGGGCTCGAATTACACCACCCCGTACCGGTGGACGCCGGAGACCAAGATCGGCGACCCGGCAATCATCAAGCAAACCAGCCATGAATTCGTGCCCCCGAGCTCCGACGCGCTCGGGGCGCCCGGCACCGAGGTGTGGACGTTCACCGCGTTGAAGCCGGGGGCCACCACGATCGGCACGTCCTACACCAGTTTCGTCGGCAAGGATTCCAAACCGGCGTGCACCTACACGGCCAACATCACGGTGCAGTAAGCCGCTCTGGCAAACGAGTGCGTCCCACGGCATGGCAGGGGGTTGCCCAATTCGCGGCACCCTTGGCGGCCGGGTGGACGCCCAGCGCGTGGCTGACGAGGCCGATCCCGGCGCCCAGGATGGGCCAGATCGGCCAGAAGTACGTGGCGCCGGTGGTGGCGGCGACGGCCGCCCACACGGCGAGCACGACGACCGTCATCGCGAGGTAGGCGGCCAGGTGCAGGCGCACGCCGCGGCGGGCGGCCTCGACGCGGGCGGCGCGGCGCCGCGGGTCCGCGCGCCGGATCCGCGCGAGCGGCAGGTCGGCGAGGAGCCGGTCTAGCTCACCGGTGGTGTGCGCGCCGAACACCGCCTGCACCCGTTGTTCGTACTCGTCCAGTTGCAGGTAACCCTGCGCGAACGCCTGGCCCAGGCGTTCGGCCGCCGCCTCCCGGTCGCGGTCGCCGGCGCGGGGGGCCGTCAGTTGCTGGTCCATTTCGTCCCCTTCCGAAAGATGTGAATGGCTTTAACATACTCCGGCAATGTTAATATCGTCAACATGGCACGCGCGCGGAAAGCCCCGGCCGGTGCGAAGCGCCGGGACAGCTACCACCACGGCGACCTCAAACGGGCGCTGAGCAGCGCCGCCCTGTCGCTGGTGGCCGAAAAGGGGCCGAAGGGGTTCACGCTCACCGAGGCGGCGCGGCGCGCCGGGGTCAGCGCCGCCGCCCCGTACCGGCACTTCGCGGACAAGGCCGCGCTGCTCGCGACCGTGGCCGAACAGGGCTTCCGCGACTTGCACGCCGCGCTGAGCGCGGCCGCCGACGAGGCGCCCGACCCGAAGGACCGGGTGACCGAACTCGGCCGCACGTACGTGCGCTGGGCCGTCGCTCACCCGGACCACTACCGGGTGATGTTCGGCGCCGAGCTGTCCAAGGCCGACCATCCCGACTTGGCGACCGCCGGGGAGGAGGCGTTCGGTGACCTGCTCGGCGCGATCGCCGCGTGCCAGCAGGCCGGCATCGTCGGCGGTGATGACCCGCGCGCACTCGCCGCACCGCTGTGGTCCCTGGTGCACGGTGTCGCATCGCTGGCGATCGGCGGCGACCTACGCGCGGTCGGCATCGAACACGACCCGGACGCCATCGTCGCCGGCGTCGTGGCCCAAATGCTCAGCGGCTAGGCCACATTGGCCTTGCGGAGCGTCGAGTAGACCTCGGCCAGGAATTGCTCGACGGCGACCGCGGCGTGCACCGCCCGCGCCGAACCGAAGATGTCGAAAGCGTGCTGGGCGAGCGGCATTTCGGCGTACACGACGGGCTGGGTGCTGACCTGTCGCAGCCGTTCGACAAATGCGCGCGCCTGTTCGACGGGCACCAGCGAGTCGTTGCGGCCGTGCAGCACGAAGAACGGGGGAGCGTCGGCGGAAACGTGGTTGACCGGTGACGCGGTGATGAACGGCTGCATATTCGTCGAGGGTCGTTGCTTGACAACGGATTTCACCAGCAGCGCGGGCATCATCGGGTGCATCGCGTCGTTGAACCGGGTGAAGTCGTAGACGCCGTAGAACGGCACCGCCGCCTGCACCCGGGTGTCGGCGTCCTCGAATCCCGGCTGGAACTCCGGGTCATTGGGGGTGAGCGCGGCCAGTGACGACAGGTGGCCGCCGGCCGAGCCGCCGGTGATGGCGATGAATTCCGGATCGCCGCCGTACTCGGCGATGTGCGCCTTGACCCACGCCAGGGCGCGCTTGACGTCGACGATGTGGGCGGGCCAGGTGTTGCGCGGGCTGTGCCGGTAGTTGATCGACACGCAGACCCAGCCCAACTCCGCCAGGTGGCTCATCAACGGATGTGCTTGTCCGCGCTTGTTTCCCGTCGTCCACGCGCCGCCCGGGATCTGGAAGAGCACCGGCGCCTTGCCGGCCGGATCCAGATCGGGACGACGCCAGATGTCCAGAAAATTGGCGCTGCCGAATTCGCCGTAGCTGATGTTCGAGTCGTGGGCGTAGTCGCGGTAGATCCGCATCATCCGCAGCAGCCCCGGCGTCTTGGCGGTGCCACTACCGGCCGGCCGGCGCCACAGATCCCCCGACTCGGTGAGGCGCGACGCGCCCAGGCCACTGTCCAGCGCCTCGGTCAGCGGCACGTTGGCCTTGTGCCCGGCACGGCTGAAGTTCAGCAACCCCAGCGCCGAGACACCGGCCACCGCCCACGCGGCGAACCGCACCGGCCGCGTCAGGCGTCGGGCCGTCAACGCCAGCCCGCCGAGCTGGCTGACCAGGGTCTGCAGCGGCAGCTCGGTGACGACCACCCCGAACATGAACGAGAAGAGCGAGAGGTAGCCGCTGCGCGCCAACGGCCGGTACGCGTTGAGGGTGGACACGGCGGTCACCGCCGTGACCGCGAGCGACCCTATCTGCCGGATGACGTGGATGATTCGAGCTGTCCGCATGGGCTCACCTTATTAAAAGCCCCCGCTGGGTCGAGCGCGACCAGTCGTCTCATGCGAACACCGTCTTGGGCATCACCGTGGGCTTGACCCCGTACCGCGGCGTATTGAAGCCGAGGCCCCTTCCGGCCGTGGCCATCGCCGGCATCCCCGTCGGCACCGCCGTCACCCCGTCGTCGGGCGCCGCGGCCCAGCCGGAGCCCTCCAGCGCCGACGCGCTGGAGTTCATCGCCGGCGCCGACGCCGACCAACTGGCCGGGACCGACACTCCACCGACCGTGGAGGCCTTGCCCAGCCCCGCCAGCACGGGCGCCTGGGCCAACCCGCCCGGCGCCACCGACCCCGCCAGCGTGGGCCCGACATAGGGTCCGGCGGTTTCGAGCATGATCGACGGGGCGCCGTTGGTGGTGTGCGACAGCAATACCGAGTTCGGGATGGTGTTCATGGTCCACCAGGCCGCGGTGTTGATTGCGCCGTTGATGGTGTTCTGCACGATGGGGATTTGGAAGAAGGGTGTGGCGGCGGGAGGGTCGGCGGCCGCCGTCGGGGCGGCGAATCCAGCCACCGTGTTCTGGAACGTGTGGACGGTCTGCATGAGCCCGGCCTGCGTGTTGGTGGCGGCACCGGACACCACCGCGGCCTGGCGGGCAATTCCGCCCGGGCTGGTCGTCGGTGCCGGCGAGGTCAGCGGATTGAGCTTTCCGGCGGCCGCCGACGAGGCCGCATAGCCGTACATGGCCGCGGCGTCTTGGGCCCACATCGCCGAGTACTGCGCCTCGGTGGCCATGATCGCCGGCGTGTTCTGGCCGAGCACGTTGCCGGCGACCAGCGCCGCCAGCTGGGCCCTGTTCTCCGCGATCACCGGAGGCGGAACCGTCATCGCGAACGCCGCCTCGTAGGCGGCCGCGGACGCCATGGCCTGGGCCCCGGCGTGCTGAGCGGCCGCCGCGGTGGTGTCCAGCCAGTTCACGAAGGGCTGGGCCGCGGCGGCCGCCGACGCCGACGCCGGACCCATCCACTGCTCGCCCGTCAGCTCCGAGATCACCGACTCGTATCCTGCCGCGGTGGTGCTCAGCTCGGCGGCCAGAGTGTTCCAGGCGGCCGCCGCGGCCATCATCGGGCCGGCGCCGGCTCCGGCGTACATGCGTGCCGAATTGATTTCTGGGGGAAGTGCTCCGAAATCCATTGTTCTCCACTCCTTTTCGGTCAAGACTTGGGTTCTCTACACGACGGTGGGTCGCCCCATCACGGTGGGCTTGACGCCGTAGCGCGGCGCACCCAGGCCGCCGGCCCTGGTGGCCGTGGCCACCGACGGCACCCCGGCCGGCACGGCCGTCGTGGTGGGGCCGTGGGGCGCCGCGGCGGTCCAACCCGCGTCGGTCAACGTCGCGGTGGGGTTCGCCGCCGGGGCGCCGGCCGCCGCGGCCCAACTGGGCGGCACCGACAGCCGGCCGACCGCGGCCGCCTGCCCGACACCGCCGAGCGCCGGCATCGCGCTAGAACCGCTGGGCGCCGTCGCGCCCGCCAGTGCTGTCGGGACGGACGACGCCAGCGTTGTGGCGGCCGGGGCCGCCGCGACCGGGCCCACCGCGTCGGGTCTGACGAGCAGGCCACCGCCCGCCATCCCCAGCAGGTCGGAGGTGGCGGAGCCCCAGTTGCCGATCCCGATGTCGCCGATGTTGAGCAGGCCACTTCCCGGCGGCGGGTCGGCCGCGGCCGCCGGGCTCGCCGCACTGCCGATGGCCGGGGCGGCCGCGAAGGGTGAAGCGGTCGCCGCGGTGTTGGCGGCCTCGGTGGTTTGATACGAGCCGGCGCTGATGCCAAGGGTTTTCACGAACTGCTGATGGATGCTCGCGGCTTGGTCGCTGACTGATTGGTACAAGGTGCCGTATGCGTCGAAGATCGCCGCTTGCAGAGCGGATATCTCGTCGGCGGCCGCAGGGGCCACGCCGGTGGTCGGGGCTGCGGCGGCGGCGTTTTCCGCCGCCATCTGGGAGCCGAGCGTCTCCAGCTTGGCCGCGGCGTAGGTCAAGGCGTCCGGATTGGTAATCACAAAGGACATCGGTGTCTCCTCATAATTTGGTGCTGGGATATTTGAATGCCCGGACTTTTGGCGGCTGAAAACCGCATTTTTGATCGAGTCCTACGATTTGGTCTGACAGCGGCGCGAGCCGATTCGGCCACTAAAGAGGGCAGCGAGAAGATGGCTACCAAGATGCAGTTTTTGTGGCGAGCGGCCGCGGCCGTCTGCGCCTTCGTGAACTGTTCGATCGCCCCGATTGCCGGCGCGCAATCGGCGTGCGCCGCCCTCGGTGGAACGGTCGACCAGAACCAGGTCTGCCAGGGCCACATCACCACGGCCGACTACACGCTCGACCTGAGCTTCCCGGTCAGTTATCCCGACCAGCAGGCCATGACCGATTACCTCGTCCACACCCGAGACACCTGGGTCGACGACGTCCGGACGTACCCCCGGCATGATCGGCCGCCCTACCTGCTGACCATCACCGGGACGGCGTATCGGTCGGCCACGCCCGGCTCGAGTACCCAGAGCGTGGTGCTGGACATGAACCAGGACCTGGGCGCCCACCCCGTCACGTCCTTCAAGGCGTTCAACTACGACCTCGGCAAGGGCGCCCCGATCACCTTCGACACACTATTCAAGCCGGGCACCAAACCGCTGGACGTCCTGAACCCGATCGTTACACGCCAATTAGGCCCGCTGCCGTTCGGCGAGCCCGGAGTCGAGGCGTATCAGAATTTCGCGATCACCGATGACGCCGTCATTTTCTTCTTCGGCCAGGGGCAGGTGCTGCCGGCGGTCAACGGGCCGCAGCAAGTTTCGGTACCCCGTACCGAACTCGCCGCGCTGATGGCGTAGCCCTACGTCGCCTCGGCCCGGCTTTCGAGGTTCTTGACCGCGGCGGGATCGTTCTCGGTCAGCCCGATTTTCGCCGCGCCGCCGGGCGAGCCCAGCTCGGCGAAGAAGTCGGCGTTGATCTGGGTGTACTGGCTGTATTCGCCGGGCAGGTCATCTTCGTAGTAGATGGACTCGACGGGGCACACCGGCTCGCAGGCGCCGCAGTCCACGCACTCGTCGGGGTGGATGTAGAGCATCCGGGCGCCCTCGTAGATGCAGTCGACGGGGCATTCCTCGATGCAGGCCTTGTCCTTGATGTCGACGCAAGGTTCGCCGATCACGTACGCCATGGATGTTGTCCTTCCCTATCAGCTGTCGAAGATTAGCCGTGCCCGATCCGCAGGAGCTCGGTGAGGCTAGCCAGTTTGGCGCGGGGGCGTCCATGCGGCTCGCCGGCCTCACGCTCGAAGCGGTCGATGGCCCGCCAGTGTGCGGCGGTGACGAGTTGGGGCTGGCGCGAGGTGAGCCACCGGGCGAGCTCGTCGCCGTAGTCGCTCGCGCGATCGACCGACGCGGCAGCCAGGTCGACCAGCACCGTGTCGACGGTGTCCTGCGAACACTTCTTGTTCGTGCCGATGACCCCCGACGGGCCGCGTTTGATCCATCCGGCGACGTATTCGTTGCGGCTGCCCTCGATCCGCCCGCCGGTGTGGGGGATGGTCCCGGCCTTCTCGTCGAAGGCCAGCCCCGGTATGGCCAGGCCCCGGTAGCCGACCGCGCGCACCACCAGCTGGGCGGGCAGTTCCTCGCGCGCCCCGGTGTCTTTGGCGACCATCCGCCCGGAGGCGTCGGTCACCAGCTCGTTGCGCCCGAGCACGATGCTTTCCACCCTCTCGCCGCCTTTGATTTCGATCGGGGAGGTGAAGAATCGCAACACGATTCGCCGATGCCCGGGCCGGCTTCCGCGGCCGGCGTACTCGCGCAGCACCTTGATGTTGTTCTTGGTGACCTTGCCGGCGGCGGCCGCGTCGTCGTCGCTGATGTCGTCCAGGTCGGCCGGGTCCACCACCACGTCGACGCCTTCGAGTTCGCCGAGTTCTCGCAATTCCAGTGTGGTGAAGGCGCTTTGCAGTGGACCGCGTCGTCCGATGAGCACCACTTCCTCAACACCGCAGGGCCGCAACGACTCCAGCGCGTGGTCGGCGATGTCGGTGCGCGCCAGCACGTCGGGGTCGGTGACCAGCATGCGGGCCACGTCAACGGCCACGTTGCCGTTGCCCACCACGACGGCGCGGGCACCCGACAGGTTGGGAGACATCTGCTCGAAGTGCGGGTGCGCGTTGTACCAGCCGACGAAATCGACCGCGGCCACGCTGCCGGGCAGGTGTTCGCCGGGGATGTTGAGGGCGCGGTCGGACTGGGCCCCGACGGCGTAGATCACCGCGTCGTAGCGCTCGGCGAGTTCACCGGCCGAGACGTGCTCGCCCACCTTGATGTTCCCGAAGAAGCGAAAGCGGGGGTCCTCGGCGGTCCTCTCGAACTGCTGGCTGACCGACTTGATCTTCGGGTGATCGGGTGCCACGCCCGAGCGCACCAGCCCCCAAGGGGTGGGCAGCATTTCGAGCATGTCGACGGCGATCCCGAACTCGGCGGTGTCGGCGGCCTTGAGCAGCGACGCGGCCGCGAAGAACCCCGAGGGGCCGGAACCCACGATCGCGACGTGGTACGGGGCTTTACAGGTCATGGTTCCCATGGTGCTCGGTCGGCCGGAGTGCGAGTAGAGGTTCCGGCGTTGTGAAGTCACAAGCTATGGTTGTGTCACCCCTACCGATTGTGACTACCACCCATGCCGCTCAGCCCCCGGATGCCCGAACTGGCCTCGTTCGAGGTGTTTTTGGCGATCGCCGAGACGGGCAGCCTCGGACGCGCTGCCCGCGAGCTCGGGATCACCCAGCAGGCCGTGTCGCGGCGGCTCGCCGCGATGGAGGCCCATGTCGGCGTCACGCTGGCCGTGCGGACAACGCGGGGTTCGGAATTGACGCCCGCGGGGCTGATCGTGGCGGAGTGGGCCGCGCGCCTGCTCGAGGTCGCCAACGAGATCGACGCGGGGTTGGGCGGGCTGCGCAAGGAGGGCCGCGAACGCATCAGGGTCGCTGCGAGCCAAACGATCTCCGAGCAGCTGATGCCGCATTGGCTGCTGTCGCTGCAGACCGAGGCGGCGCGGCGCGGGGGAGCCGCGCCGCAGGTGATCCTGACCGCCACCAACAGCGATCAGGCTATCGCCGCGGTCCGCGACGGCGCCGTCGATCTGGGGTTTGTCGAAAACCCGGGCCAGCCCAAGGGATTGGGCAGCTGCGTGGTGGGGCACGACGAGTTGGTGATCGTCGTGCCGCCGGGGCACAAGTGGGGCCGACGCTCGCGGGTGGTGACCGCCCGCGAACTCGCCGAAACACCGTTGGTGGCGCGCGAACCCCATTCGGGGATTCGCGATTCGCTGACGGTGGCCCTCCGTCAGGTGCTGGGCGAGGACATGCAGCAGGCGCCGCCCGTGCTGGAGTTGACGTCGGCCGCGGCGATGCGCGCCGCCGTGCTCGCCGGCGCGGGGCCGGCGGCGATGAGCCGGCTGGCGGTGGCCGACGACCTGATCGTCGGGCGGCTGCACGCGGTCGGCGTCCGGGGGTTGGACTTGCGGCGCAATTTCCGGGCCATCTGGGTCGGTGGGCGCACGCCGCCCGCCGGGGCGATCCGGGACTTGCTGAGCCACATCAGCAGTCGCGCGTCGAAACTCTAGGCGGCGGCGTGGTCGGCGAGCGCCTGGTCGAAGCGGTCCAGCACGGTCTCGGCCACTAGGGGGTGCGCGCCCAACGGCGCCGCCATCGGAATCCCGTTGTCCCGCGCATAAGTTGATACGCCGTCGGTGATGAGTCCTGGCGCCAGGAACCACGGCGCGATGACCAGCCGGCGCGCGCCGCGGCGGCGCAACCGGGCGGCGGTGTCGGCCACCGACGCCTCGGGCCGGGTGGCGAAGGCCGCCGCGGTTGCCGCCCACCGGGTCCCGGCGGACAGCCGGGCGGCGACCCGCGCGGTGCGCGCATTGGCGGCGGTGTTCGACGACCCGATCGCGACCACCATCACCCCGACTTCGTCGTCGAGCGCGGATACCCCGACTTCGGTGAGCCGTTCGCGTAGAACCGTCAGCAGCCGATCGTCTTCTCCCAGAACGTCAGCCTGCCGGATGCCGTAGGCGCCGGCGCGCGCGATCTGCGTGGGAATGTCGCGGCGGGCGTGGTAGGCGCTGGCCAGCAGCAGTGGGGTGACCACCGCGTCGCGTTTGTCGGGCAGGCCGGACAGGACGTCGCCGAAGTTGGGTGCGCTGAGTTCCAGGAACGCCAGCCGCACGTCGAGGCCCGGCCGCATGCCGCGCAGCCGTTCGGCGACCCCGCGGGCGTTGGCGCCCGAGCGCGGATCCCGGCTGCCGTGGGCGGTGAGGACGAGGGTGCTCATGAGGCGTGCAACCCACATTCGGTCTTGTTCCGACCCGCCCAGCGGCCACTGCGCGGATCCTCGCCGGGGATGGGCTTCCGGGTGCACGGTGCGCAGCCGATGGACAAGTAGCCCTCGTCGACGAGCGGGTTGATCAGCACCCCGTTCTTGTCGATGTAGTCCTGCTCGTCGTCGTCGGTCCACGCGGCGATCGGGTTGACCTTCACCAGCCCGAACGACTCGTCGAAGCTGATCAACGGCGCGTCGGCCCGGGTCGGCGACTCCACCCGGCGCAGCCCGGTGACCCAGGCCGCGTATCCGTTCAGCGCCTTCCTCAGGGGGACGACCTTACGCAAGCGGCAGCACTCGTTGGGCTCGCGGGCGAACAGGTCTTTACCCATCAGCGCGTCCTGCTCGGCGACCGTGTGCTCCGGGGTGATGTTGAGCAGGTGGATGTCGTAGACCGACTCGACCGCATCACGGGTGCCCAGGGTCTCGGCGAAGTGGTAGCCGGTGTCCAGGAAGACCACCGGCACGCCCGGGCGCACGTCCGCCGCTAGCGACACCGTCACCGCGTCCTGCATGTTGCACGCCACCACCCACTTGCATGTGGCCCAATCGCGCGGGCCCTCGACGCCGCCGAATTGTTCGTCGGTCCAGCGCAAGATCTCGTCGGCGCTGGCGCCCTCCAGCTCGGCCGCGCCCCGCTCGGCGATCTCGCGCAGTTGCTCTTTGGTGAAGTTCATCGCCACCATGGCGTGTCCTCAGCTCCTAACGCAGGTCGGCTTCGTCGGCGCGCAGCGCCCAGTTCGCGAAACGCTCTCCGCTTTCGCGTTGTTCCAGGAACTTGCGCGTCACCCGGTCGATGTAGTCGCCGAGCTCGGCGCTGGTGATCTTGTGCTGGCGCAGTTTGCGGCCGAAGCCGCTCTCGTCGCCGAGGCCGCCGCCGAGGTGGACCTGGAAGCCCTCCACCGACGTGCCGTCGCCGTTGTCGATCCACTGGCCCTTGAACCCGATATCGGCCACCTGTATTCGGGCACACGAGTTCGGGCAGCCGTTGAGGTGCACGCTGATCGGCACGTCGAGGTCGTCGTTGACGTCGGCCAGGCGCTCTTCCAGCTCGGGCACCAAAGTCTGTGCGCGAACCCGGGTTTCGGCGAACGAAAGCTTGCAGAACTCGATGCCGGTGCAGCCCATCGTGCTCTTGCGCCAGTTCGACGGCTTCGACGGCAGGCCCAGCTTGTCCAGCTCGGCCACCAGGAAATCGACCTTGTCGTCGGGCACGTCGAGGATGATCAGCTTCTGGAAGGGGCTGAACCGGGCCCGGTCGGAGCCCACCTGCTCCATCAGGTCGGCCACCGCCTGCAGGGTGGTGCCGGAGACGCGGCCGGCAATCGCGGCGACGCCGACGGCGTTCTTACCGTTCTTGATCTTCTGCACGCCCACGTGGTCGATGGGGTGCTTGGCCGGATCGGGTGCCGGGCCGTCGATCATCTTGCGGCCGAGGTATTCGGTCTCCATGACCTCGCGGAACTTTTCCACGCCCCAGTCCTTGACCAGGAACTTGATCCGCGCCTTGGCGCGCAGCCGCCGGTAGCCGTAGTCGCGGAACACCTTGGTGACCGCTTCCCACACGTCGGGCACCTCGTCCAGCGGCACCCACACGCCGACGCGCTGGGCCATCATCGGGTTGGTCGACAGGCCACCACCTACCCACAGGTCCATGCCGGGTCCGTGCTCGGGGTGGTTGACGCCGACGAAGGCGACGTCGTGGGTCTCGTGGGAGACGTCCTGCAGGCCCGAGATCGCGGTCTTGTACTTGCGGGGGAGGTTGGCGTAGTCGGGGTTGTTCATGAACCGGCGGATGATCTCGTCGATCGCCGGGGAGGGGTCGAGCACCTCGTCGACGGAGTCGCCGGCCAGCGGGCTGCCGTGGATGCCCCGTGGGCAATCACCGCATGCCTCGATGCTGGTCAGGCCGACGGTGTCCAGCCGGCGCCACACCTCGGGGACGTCCTCGATCTTGAGCCAGTGGAACTGGACGTTCTCCCGGTCGCCGATGTCGGCGGTGTCGCGGGCGAATTCGGACGAAACCTGGCCCAGGACGCGCACCGTCTGCGCCGACATCGGCTTGCCGTCGGAGCGCACGCGCATCATGAAGTATTTCGCTTCGAGCTTGTCGATGTTCTCGTCACCGGTCCAGCTGCCGTCGTAGCCCTGCTCGCGCTGGGTGTACAGGCCCATCCACTTGAACCGCATACGCAGATCGGACTTTTCGATGCTTTCGAAGCCTTCTTTGGCGTATTTGTCGATGATTCGGTCGCGCACGTTCAGCGGCCCGTCATCGTGCTTGATCTGCTCGGTGTCGTTGAGCGGTTCGCGATTACCCAGCGCCCACTGGCCCTCGTTGCGAGTCTTGGCGGCAGGTGCTGTGGTCATGTGGTGTTCTCCTTCGCGAACAGTGCGGGCCTGCTATGCCGGCCGGTGGCTGTGGCGGCCGAGGCTCGACGTCGGCGGCCGCTGCGCGTCCGGGCTGGGCTGCCGGGCTGTGACGTCGACGGTGGCGTTGATGGCTCCCGTGGGTACGCCGTCGGACCCACAGACCATGACTTCATGCTGCATCGTCTGCCCGTGTGCGAGTAGAGGTGCCGGTGTTGTGACCACACAACCGTTGGTTGTGTGGTCGGCTTCACGTCTAAACACGTTCCCGCCATTGAGATTGCCGCTTTACCAAGATTGGCAATCCCGGGTTGTCTGGCAAACATGGTTGAGCAGCTGAACCTGAGATGCGTTGGGCGGCAGCTGATCTCGTGGGATCTCGCTGGAAAGCCATGCGTCGTAACGCGGATCGCGCCGGCACTCACATGAGACGGTCAGCGATTACCAGTAGGGTGGGGCCCCTGTCGAGCTGAAAGGTTCCTAATGAGCGCCTCCGATGTCCGCGATGTGATCGTCATTGGTTCGGGGCCTGCGGGGTATACCGCGGCGTTGTATGCGGCGCGGGCGCAGTTGGCGCCGGTGGTGTTTGAGGGGACGTCGTTTGGTGGGGCGTTGATGACGACCACCGAGGTGGAGAATTTCCCGGGGTTTCGTGAGGGCATCACGGGCCCGGAGTTGATGGATCAGATGCGCGAGCAGGCGCTGCGGTTCGGCGCGGATTTGCGGATGGAAGACGTCGAGTCGGTGTCGTTGGTCGGGCCGGTGAAGTCGGTGACGACCGCCGACGGTGAGACGTTTCAGGCGCGGGCGGTGATTTTGGCTATGGGGGCCGCGGCGCGGTATCTGGGGGTGGCTGGTGAGCAGGAGCTGCTGGGGCGCGGGGTGAGCTCGTGTGCGACCTGTGACGGGTTCTTTTTCCGGGATCAAGACATCGCGGTGATCGGGGGTGGGGATTCGGCGATGGAGGAAGCGACGTTTTTGACCCGGTTTGCGCGCAGTGTGACGCTGGTGCACCGGCGGGAGGAGTTTCGGGCTTCGCGGATCATGCTCGAGCGGGCGCGGGCCAACGACAAGATCACCATCGTGACCAGCAAGGCGGTGCTGGGGGTGCAGGGCACCGACACGGTGACGGGTTTGCGGGTGCGTGACACGGTCACCGGCGAGGAATCCACGCTGGCAGTGACCGGGGTGTTCGTGGCGATCGGTCATGACCCGCGTTCGGAGTTGGTGCGCGGCGTGCTCGACACCGATCCCGAGGGGTACGTGCTGGTGCAGAGCCGCACCACGGCCACCTCGATCGAGGGGGTGTTCGCCGCCGGGGACCTGGTGGATCGCACCTACCGCCAGGCCATCACCGCGGCCGGCTCCGGCTGCGCGGCGGCCATCGACGCCGAACGCTGGCTGGCCGAGCACGTCGAATCCAGCACACCCGCCCAAAGCGACACCACCGAAACTCCCGGGCGGGATTCCGGTTCCGCCGCATAGGTTTTGGGATTACCCTTGACCGATGTCGCGGCCGGCGCTGGACACGCAGGAGCGCCTCGCGCTGTGCTCCCTGTTCGACGAGCTGGGGCCGTCGGTGCCCACCCTGCTGAACGGCTGGACGGCGCACGACCTGGCCGCGCACCTGGTCTTGCGCGAACGCAACCCGCTGGCCGGACCGTGCATGGTGCTGCCCGGCCCCTTCGCACGGTTCGCCGAGCGGCGCCGGGTTAACTTGGCTCGCCGCAGGGACTTTGGGTGGCTCGTCGCACGGATCCGGTCCGGCCCGCCCGTCGGGTTCTTCCGCATCGGCTGGGTTCGCGCGCTGGCGAACCTCAACGAGTTCTTCGTCCATCACGAGGATCTGCGCCGTGGGAATGGGTTCGGGCCGCGTTGTTTGGCGCCCGAGTTGGAGGCCGCGTTGTGGCGCAACGTGCGGCGCGGCGGTCGGTTTTTGGCGCGGCGGCTTTCTGGTTGCGGCCTTGAGGTCTCGTGGGTCGGCACCGGTGCACGGGCGACGGTGCGGGCGGGTGCACCGGTGGCTGCGCTCAGCGGTGCGCCGGGTGAGCTGCTGCTGTACCTATTTGGCCGCGTCGGCTCGGCGGAGGTCGAGGTGAGCGGGCCGCCCGAGGCCATTGCGGCGGTGCGTCGCGCGCACTTCGGGATGTGAGTCCCCGGGGCCAGTTGCGTCACACGAGCCACAGCAGTCGCTGGACCGGGAGACGTCGAAAGTGCCCGCCTCACAGCGACAACTCGCGGCGCACGTGCCGATGGGGCCGTTTCTCGCTCAGAGGCGGGCACATCGGCATATCCCTCGAATCGCCGGGGGAATCCGTGCCCGCGAAACCGAGTCGCCTCGGATCGGCG
>NZ_LZJM01000151.1:0-729 GCF_001667665.1 Mycobacterium sp. E342 | reverse complement strand
GTAGTAGGGCAGCGCGGTGAGGTCCCGTCCGCTGAGGTTGGCGTATCGGTCCGCCAGCTGCTGACGACTCGGGTAGCCGGCCGAGCCGCCCGCCTGTTCGGTGATGATCGGATCTTCACCGGGCTCGGTCCACCGCGCGAGCAGGTGCCCAATATCGAGCAGCGGATCGCCGATGGTGCCGGTGTCCCAGTCGACGATTGCGGCCAAGCGGGCCGGCGGCTGCGGGGCAACCATCACATTGAATGGGCTGTAGTCGCCATGGATGACCGCGGCCGGGCTCATGGTCGGGGTGTTGGCGGAAAGCCAGTTGGCGAGGAAGTCGAGTTCGGGGAGATCGCGGGTACCGTAGCGCTCCAGCTGGGCGAGCCATCGTGGCACTTGACGCTCCAGAAATCCCTCGGGCTTGCCAAGGTCAGCCAGACCGCGCCGTCGCCAGTCCACCGCGGCCAGGTGGACCAGTCCGTCGACGTAGGCCATCGCTAGGCCGTGCCGCAGGGTGATGTCACCGAGAAAGGGTTCGGGCAGCTCGAACCCCGGCGTGAATCCATCCACCACGCCCATCAACATGAACTCGGTGCCCAGCACTTCGGCATCTTCGCAGTAGAGCACCGGCGGTGGATGGGGCACGTCGGTGCCCTCCAAAGCCCGCAGGATGCGCCACTCGCGGTGGGTGTTTGACGCGCTCGGGTCATTCTTCACCACGGGTGGGCGGCGCAGGACCCAGGCGTC